>CAZPZE010000487.1:0-21141 GCA_964590625.1 uncultured Solibacteraceae bacterium | reverse complement strand
TTCCGCGAAAACGCATTGCGGTTCGAATTCGCGGCGCCGTTTTCGGAAGCGCCGGGATCGGTCGAATATCAGGTCAAGCTGGATGGCAGCGACGATAACTGGTCTGCCTGGAGCACGGCCACAAGCAAGGAAGAAACGCATCTTTCCGAGGGCTCCTATACTTTTCACGTGCGCGCCCGCAGTCCTCACGGCGCAATTGCGGAAAGCACGGCCATCTCGTTCAGCATGCTGCCGCCCTGGTATCGCACGTGGTGGGCGTATTGCGTCTACCTCGCCATTCTGGGTGTGGGGGTGTGGGGCTTCGTCAACTGGCGCACGCGTCAGCTCATGGAGAAGAACCGGCGGCTGGAGCAGATCGTCGAGGAGCGGACGGTCGAAATTCGCGAGCAGCGCGACGAGATCCATCGCCAGGAGCGCCAGGGCCACGCTCTGCTGCTGAACATCCTGCCGGAATCGGTGGCGCACGAGCTGAAAACGAACGGCTCGGTGCGGCCGGTTGGTTTCGATGATGTTACTGTCTGCTTCACCGATTTCGTCGGCTTCACGCTTTCAAGCGAGCGTCTCTCGCCGGACCTGCTGGTGGAACAACTCAACCGCTACTTCACCGCGTTCGACGAAATTGTGGCGGCGCACGGCCTTGAAAAGCTCAAGACCATCGGCGATTCCTACATGTTCGCGGCCGGCCTGCCTGCTCCGCGCGCCTCGCACGCGGTCGACGCGGTCCTCGCCGCCCTCGAAATGGTGGAAGTAGTGAAAGAACTGCAGCAGCGCACCGGCTGGAACATACGGGTCGGCCTGCACAGCGGTCCGGTTGTGGCGGGCGTGGTGGGAACCCGGAAATTCGCGTTCGATATCTGGGGAAATACCGTGAATCTCGCTTCCCGGATGGAATCGAGCGGTGTTCCGGGGCGCGTGAATCTTTCCGAACGCACCTGGAATGCGACCCGCGGGCTGATCGACTGCGAGGCGCGCGGTGCGGTCCACACCAAAGATGGGCGCGATCTGCCCATGTATCTGGTGAGAGGAACGGCCGAGGGATTTGCCCAGCGGTACCACACTGAGTTCGGCGAAAATCCCCAAACCGGACGTGCCACTCGGGCGGCCGCGCAGGCCTGATTCTTTCACCGGGGACCGGTGCGTTCCCGGATTCTGCATTCTGCTACCATTGCTTTGGCATAACGACCAGTCGAATGTACCGGCGCCGGGGACGTACATCGATGAATATCCGGACACCCCCAGGTGAGAACCGACAAACCGCGATTTGCGCGATATGGCAGACGATAAGACTCCACCGAACGAAACCCCGGAAGACGGGCAGGTAACGGAAGCTGAGCCGAAACTGACGCCGGCAGTCGAGTATGACGACGGAGTGCTGCCGGAAGAAACCGACGAAGATGAACGCCCGCCGGCTCTCCCCTATCTGGTCGCCGCAGTCGGGGCGTCTGCGGGCGGCGTGGAAGCCTACATCCAGTTTGTCGGCGCGCTCGCACCGGATACCGGGATTGCGTATATTCTCATTCCTCATCTGCTTCCGACGCGGAAGAGCCACATGGTGGATATTCTCCGCCGGCACACGCGGATGCCGGTTGTCACGATCGAATCGGGGACGAGCCCGCTGCCGAATCAGATCTCGATCGTTCCACCCGGAAGCCAGGTCGCACTCCGAGGCGGTGTTTTCCAACTCGAAGACCGGGTGGATGGCGCGCGGGTTATTGACCACTTTTTCCGTTCACTTGCTTCGGATCAGCGAGCGCACGCAATCGGCGTGATTCTCTCCGGTACCGATTCGGATGGCGCGCTCGGGCTCAAAGCGATCAAGGGCGACGGCGGCATCTCATTCGTGCAGCGCCCGGATACCGCGGGTTTTCCCGAGATGCCGCGAAGCAGCATCTCGCTGGACCACGTGGATAAGGTTCTGACTCCGGTGGAAATTGCCGCCGAGATGGCGGAAATGGGAAGGCAGTTCCGCAAGCCGGCAGTCCGCAATCTGGACGAGAACCTGCCTCCGGCTGGCGAAGAGCAGGCGTTTGCCCGCATCCTGAATCTGCTGCTGAGCGTTTCGGGTGTCGATTTTCGCCTGTACAAGCCGACCACGATCCGGCGGCGGATTGCGCGGCGCATGCTGCTGCACCGCTTTGAGTCACTGACGGAGTATGCGGCGTTCCTGCAGGGGAACCCGAAAGAACTGCGGGAACTGCAGGAAGACGCTCTCATCAACGTGACGCGCTTCTTTCGCGATCCCGCCGTGTTCGATGCGCTGAAGCAAACCGTTCTGCCGCGGATTTTCGAAGACCGCGAGCCGGACCAGCAGATCCGCGTCTGGGTGGCAGGCTGTTCCACGGGCGAGGAAGTGTACTCCCTCGCGATCTGTCTGCTGGAATATCTCGCCGGGCAGGCATTCGAGCCGCCAATTCAGATCTTCGGAACCGATGCGAGCGACCAGAACATCCAGACGGCGCGTGCTGGTATTTTCCCGGAGTCGATTGCGGGAGAAGTCTCGCCGGAGCGCCTGCGGCGATTTTTCGTGAAGGTGGATAAGGGTTTTCAGGTTTCCAAGCGCGTACGGGATCTCTGCATCTTCGCGCGCCAGAATCTGTCCTACGATCCGCCCTTTTCGAAAATGGATCTGATCAGTTGCCGGAACGTGCTGATCTATCTGGGGCCCGAACTGCAGCGGCAGATCATCCCCATGTTCCACTACGCGTTGCGGCAACACGGATTTCTTCTGCTCGGCACGTCGGAAACGATTCGCCAATTCACCGAACTTTTCCAGCAGATCGACCGCAAGCACAAATTTTTCGCGAAGATCGGCAACAGCCAGGTCCGCACCCTGATGACGGTGACGCCACGGCTTTTTCTGCCGGATACGCCGGCGCCGCATCCGGGTGTTGCGGAAAACTGGGGCGACATTGAACTCCAGCGGGCGGCGGACCGCATCGTCCTGGCGCGCTACGGTCCTCCGGGAGTGATCGTGGACGAAAAGCTGGAGATCCTGCAGTCGCGTGGGCACACTTCGGCATTTATGGAGATGCCGCAGGGTTCGGTCTCTCTATCGCTCCCCCGGATGCTCCGCGACACGATTGCGAGTTCGGTGACGCAGGTGGTGCGGCACGCGATCGAGCAGGATATTCCGGTGCGGCTCGAAGGCCTCCGTGTTGCAACGGGGGAAGCGGATCGGGACGTGACTCTGGAAGTCCTGCCGATCCACACCACGGTTCCACGCGCGCGCTCTTTCCTTGTGCTCTTCGTACCGGCAAACCAGGCGGCTGTTTCCACTCCTATTGAGGTGACCCCGCATAGCTCGAGCGCAGGAGAAAGCCGGGACCGCGATCAGGTATTGGAACGCCTGCGCCAGGATCTCGCTTCCACCAGGCTCTATTTGCAGACGCTGCTCGATGAACGGGACGCCAAGAATCGGGAACTCGTCTCGGCCAATGAAGAGATTCAATCGGCCAACGAGGAAATGCAGAGCACGAATGAGGAGCTCGAGACCACGAAGGAAGAGCTGCAGAGTTCGAATGAAGAGCTGCAGACGGTCAATGACGAACTCCAGCAGCGCAACGTCACGCTGACGCAGACATCGAACGATCTTTCGAATCTGCTGAACAGCGTGAATCTGCCGGTGCTGATGCTCAGCAATGAGCTGCATATTCGCCATTTCACGCCACCCACGCAGCGGCTGATGAATCTGCGGGCGCCGGATATCGGGCGTCCGTTCAGTGAAATCCGCTTCAATCTGAACACGGAAGATCTGGCACCGCTGTTCAGCGAAGTGCTCGAAACGCTGACGCCGCGGGAAATCGAAGTACAGGACAACGAAGGGAAGTGGTACCTGCTTCGGGTCCGTCCTTATCGAACCACGGACAACAAGATTGAAGGCGTGGTTGTGGTGCTGGTGGATATCGATCAGCTCCGCCGCAGCCAGCAGGAGCTGCGCGGCGCGCGGGATTTTGCGAGATCGGTGATCGAAAGCGTTCCGCTGCCTCTGGTTGTGGTGGACCGGGAGCTTCGTATCCGCTCGGTAAATGACGCGTTCCGTACGCTGGTGGGGGCAGGTAAGGAAGATCTCGAAAAGCGATCGTTCATCGACCTGGCGATGGCGCAGTGGGGGCTGGATGAGCCGCTGCGCTCGCGTCTTCAGATGCTGCAGGGCTCGCGGAATTCCGAGCACGAATTCGATTTCGAGTATCAGACTGCGGGGGATTCGCCGCAGATATTCAATATTCGCGCCCGGCTCCTGCAGCCGGACAGCGAGGTATTCATCCTCGTCACGATTGAGGACATTACGCCGCAAAAGGAAGTGGAGCGCCTGCTCGCGCTCGAACGTGAGCACCTCACGAGTCAGGTGGCACACGCCGCCCGCGAACTGGGCCGGACGCAGGATGAGCTTCGCGCGCTGGCTGGAAGTCTCTTCACGTCGCAGGAAGACGAACGGCGGCGTGTAGCGCGGGAACTGCACGACGATATCGCACAGCGGTTCGCGATGCTGGAGATAGAAAGCCAGAGCATCCTGGCGGAAATCGGCGTGCATCCGGAAAAAGCGCGCGAGAAGACGGAGAGCCTGCGCGCCGGCATCGCGGCCGCGTCGAACGAACTCCGAAGGATCGCGCACGCTTTGCATCCTTCGGCGCTCGAAGATCTGGGGATTACACCAGCTTTGCGCGCTCTGGTGGAAAGCTTCCGTGGCGCCGAGCACATGATTGCCAGCTTCTCGGCGGCTGATGTGCCAGAACGGTTACCGATCGAGATTGCCACCGGACTCTATCGAATTGCGCAGGAAGCGCTGCGCAATGCCAGTAAACATGCGGGGCGCGCCCACGTAAAAGTTCTGCTCAAAGGCTCCGCCACGGGCATCCGATTGCAGGTAACGGATTCCGGCGAAGGATTCGATGCACAGGCTCGACGGAGCGGTCTGGGACTCATCAGCATGGAAGAGCGCGCGCGGCTGATGGGGGGATCACTGAAGATCGAATCGAAGCCGGGCGAAGGAACACGGATTACAGTCGACGTTCCTGTAAACGCTTCCTGACGGGCTCAGTCCCGCCAGAGGAAAGGCGGGACATGGCGGGGCAGAAAATCATCGTAATCGGCGCCTCCGCTGGGGGAGTGGAAGCGGTGAAAGTGATTGTGTCGCAACTTCCTGCCGATTTGCCCGCGGCTGTGTTTGTCGTCATTCATTTGTCTTCTATCACACCGAGCTATTTGCCCGGCATTCTCACTTATGCCGGACATTTGCCCGCCATTCATCCGCCGGATTCGGCGGCGATCGAGCCAGGGCGTGTCTATGTTGCGCCGCCCGATCAGCATCTGGTTATAGAACGCGATCATTTGCGCATCTCTCCGGGTCCAAAAGAACAACGCCAGCGCCCGGCGATCAATGTGACTTTCCGGTCCGCCTCGCTGGCATACGGGGAAGACGTTGTGGGCGTGCTTCTGACGGGTGAACTGGATGACGGTGTGGCCGGATTATGGGAGATCAAGCGGCGCGGAGGAATCGCGGTGGTGCAGAATCCGGAGGACGCGATGTTTCCCTCCATGCCACTCAGCGCTCTGCGTGAGATTGAAGTGGACTACACGGTCGCTCTCAAAGACATCGGCCCGCTGCTGGCGCGCCTTGCCCGGGGTGATGGACAACAGCAGCGGACGAAGATCGAAAGTGCGGCGACGGAGCCGAAGCTGACGGACGTGACCTGTCCGGATTGTGGCGGCACGATTTGGGAGTCGCACTGCGGCAGCGGCAGTGAATTCCGATGCCGTGTGGGCCACACGTTTTCCGCCCGTACGATGCTTGCGGAACACTTCGCAACTCAGGAGAGGGCGCTTTACAGCGCTGTTGTCGCTCTGAAGGAAGGAGCATCCCTGGCGAATCGGGTTGCTCGTCAATTCGATGCTGATGCCGCCGCGGAACTTCGCGAGGAAGCAAGGGAACGCGAAGCTCAGGCGAAAGATGTGCTGCGCATTCTGAACGAACCCCGGGCATTCAGTCTGGAATAGCCCGAAGTGCCGCCTCTGCAGGTACTATCACCAGTTAGTTTTCCTGGGTGGTGTGAAACTTGAGGAGCCTTTTTATCGGTTTTTCCCCTGGTTTCGCGGGCGAAACCGGGCAGGAGAGCACGTTGATTCGCGATCGGGAATCGAAACGCGGCACGCGGCGTTCGACTGAACTCAAGCAGGCTATTTACACACTTGTTCATGACCTGCGTGAACCTCTCCGGCAGATCAAAACTCAGACACAATTTCTGGAGGGCCGGTTTCAAAAGATGCTGGACGATGAAACCAGCACAATGTTCGAGTCCGTTATGGCCGGCATCGAGCGAATGAACGGCATGATTGACGCCACGCTCAGTCTCGGCGAAAGAACACACGAATCGGCGGACGTCAGCGCCGTGGACCCGCGAGAGGTGTTGGACAGCGTCCTGCGGGATCTTCCAATGCAGGAAATCCAGGCCACGGTTCGCGTGGGCCATCTGCGGCCGGTCGCGGCGAAGCGGGAAAACCTGCACCACATTTTTCAGAACCTGCTGGGGAACGCGATGAAATACCGGGGTGAGAGGCAGCTGGAGATCTCCGTGGAATCGACCTGCGACGAGGCCTTTGCGTGTTCGCGGTTCAGGACAACGGCGTTGGTATCCACCCGGATGACCATGAGCGAATCTTCGAGATGTTCCGCCGCGGCCGTAACAATGATGTGCGTGACGGCAACGGGTTGGGACTGGCCACTTGCAAGAGCATTGTGGAGCGCTACAATGGTCGTATTTGGGTAGGGTCAGAGCCGGGGAAGGGATCAATGGCTTTCTTCACGCTTCCGGCGGCTCCCGCCGGGACCGCGGAGAAGAAGGCCGTTCAGAGTGAACGGACGATCCGGTCTTCTTCCGTGTCCGGTGATGGCTCGCTTTAAGTGAGGGTAACGAGAATATGTCGATTTCAGACGAGACGATGTTGGAACGGGAAGCGGGGCCGATCTCCAGCGAGCCGCTCGCGCGGCCGCGGTTGCTGATTGCCGACGACCACGAACTGCTGCTCGATGGATTAAAGCGGATTCTCGAAGATGAATTCGAGATCCCGGAAATGGTGACCGACGGATACGCGGCAGTTGCGGCTGCCGAGCGCATTCAGCCGGACGTGGTTTTAATGGATATCGGGCTGCCGCTGATGAACGGTCTGGAAGCTGCGCGCCAGATTCGCCGCGTGGCGCCGGGCGCAAAACTCATTTTTGTCACGATGCAAACGGAGCGGATCTACGTGGAAGAGGCCTTTCGCGCAGGCGGAATGGGCTACGTTCTGAAGCAGGCGGCAGGCGCCGAACTGTTGAAGGCGATCGAGACCGTTCTGACCGGGGAGCGCTATCTCAGTCCGCGAATCGGCGTGAACGTCGATAAGCTCGAGGCGCATCCGGTAAACCGGCGCACTGTGGGCGGGCTGACCGCACGCCAGCGGGAAGTGCTGCAACTGGTGGCTGAAGGCAAATCGATGAAGGAGATCGCCTGGATTTTGCGGATCTCCGTCCGCACCGTGGAATTTCACAAGCAGAGCCTGTTTCAGGATCTGGGGATTCGGACGACGGCCGAACTCATCCGTTACGCGCTCGATCAGAAGATCGCGGTCTAGCCGCCCTCTCTTCATTTACCGAACGTTTCTCTGGCGGTTGGCCACCGGGATGCAAGCTCGCGGGCGATGCTGCTCTCCGCGGGCGTGACTCTTCTTGCGTTATCGATAGCACAATTTCAGGCCGCACACGCTCTGGCGCCTCAGGCAAGAATCGGCGCAATCGACCTCAACAGTGCCTTCCATCTGCCACCGCTCAAGACGGACATACTGACCCCGCAGATCAGCACGCTCGGCGTGGTTCAGCGCGCGCAGGCACTGGGCATCGATGGGACGACTGCCACCGATGCCTGGCAGAAGGGCGAGAAGATCTTTGCGCAGGTAGAGACACCTGTCGCAGGACCGGCCCTCACCTTCGCCGGCACTCAGGCCTCGGTGCTGAACCGGCTCCTCGAACGCAATCTTTCGGTGCGGGTGGTTTCGGCGGTGATCGAAATCGATGAGCCGATCCGCATCGCGCGCAGTGGTGTATCGCTCGATCTGGGGACTGCCACGCTTCGGGCAAGCCAGGCGATTCCCTACGCGCTCCGCGTGGAGCGGGCGGAGAACGTGATTGTGCGGGGCGGGGAATTTGCCGCGGGCGATTCCGCGGTTCTGGTGAACGCCGCCGCGCATGTTCTGATTCTCGATTCGAAAATTCACGATCTTTCCGGAAGCGGGATTGTGCTGACGCATGCCGCGCGGGTGATCATCCGGGGCAATCAGATTTCCGGGATGGGCGCCGCTCCGATCGTGCTGCACGGCGGGACGAATTCGAGCATCGTCGAACAGAACGAGGTGGTGCGGAACAACGGGGCATCCAACATGGCTGCGGGGATCGTGCTTTCGGATCGCAATGTCGATCTGGCGGCGCGAGAGGAAGCGCTGTATGGACCCGATGGATATTGGGCTATCGATGAACCGATGGCGTCGCGCCTGAATCCGCCGCGGAACAATGTCATCGCCCTGAATGATCTGGCGTGGAACGCCTCATCCGGCGTGTATGTGGATGGCGCGGTGGCGAATGTTGTCGCGCTGAATACGATCGAGGGCAATGCGAAGGAGGGGCTGTGCCTCGATAACGGATCGGCCGCGAATGTGGTCACGTCGAATGGCATTTTTCAGAACGGAAACCGATGGGGTGAATCGGACGAAGTGATGGCGAAGGATTCGATTCTGGGCGGCGGGCGGCTGCAGGATGGCACTCCTGCGGAAAAGGTGCCGGGGATCTCAGTCGACAACGCCATCTACAACATCATTTTTACGAACAACGTTGCGCACAATTTCGGCGGCGGCGTGAAGATTGTGCGCACGGGTTACTTTAATTTGATCGGAGTGAATACGATTCTCGACGACAATGAAGGGGCGAGCGCGGGATTCCATTTCTTTGGCGTGGAACTGGGCGCGACGACGCTGGATGCGGGATCAGACGGGCTGGATTCCACGCCGAGCCGCGGGAACATCGTGTTCTCGAATGACATCCGCGGCAGTCATTACTCCGGAATTTTCTTCGACGCCGGATCCGATCTGAACGACGTTTTCGATAACGTCATCATCGATGCGCAGCAATGGGCGCTCGAATCGGTGGACCTGATGGCGAACAGCTCACTCAACAACCTTACGGTCATCCCAAGCAGGAACATCAGCGCGGGCCTGTCAACGGCCGTAATCGAAAGTTCTCAGTAACCCGCATAGGAATTTCGCGGAGGGGGTCCATCCCTTCACGTCGGCATCCTGGTTGCTGTTTCTCCGTCTGTACGCATGACATACGCCATGTTTCTCAGCTCTCACCATCTGGTGAAGGCTCTTGAAGTCCTGACGGCCCTGGCAATCGTATTGGCTCTCACACGACCGCGACTTGGATCTGCAGCTTTTGCATGGGTCGAGAGGAAGTTTCGCGCACTGGCAGCGCATCGTGTGCGGGCCATCCTCGCGGCCGGGGGCATTCCCATGGTGATCCGGCTCATCATGCTGCTCTGGTATCCCTTTCCGCAGCCCATTGTGCATGACGAATTCAGCTACCTTCTGCAGGGTGACACGTTCGCGCATGGGCGCGTGACTAATGAAACGCCACCCTATTGGCAGCACTTTGAGACGGAATATACATTACTGCAGCCCACCTACGCATCGCAGTATGAGCCGGCGCAGGGGCTGGTGCTCGCGGCGGGGCAGGTTGTACTGGGACATCCCTGGTGGGGTGTGTGGCTGAGCGTGGGGATCATGTGCGCGGCTTTCTGCTGGGCACTCAGCACGGTCATGCCGATGAACTGGGCGCTGTTCGGCGCTCTTCTCGCGGCGCTGCAATTCGGCATCTTCGGTATCTGGATGAACAGCTATTTTGGCGGCGCGGTATCGGCGACCGCCGGCGCGATGGTGTTTGGCGCTCTCGCCAGCCTGCGCGACGCTGCGCGATGGCGCCGCATGGCGGTGGTATGCGCCGCTGGTCTGGCGATTTTGTTTGCAACGCGTCCGTTTGAGGGCGCGATCTGGTCTTGCGTGGTCGTGATCTATGGTTTCGTGATTCTCCGCAGGCAGAAGGATCGCCGCTCGCTGATGCGGCGTGAACTGCTGATTCCGTTTTTCGCCGTTTGCTGCCTCGGCGGATGGCTGCTGGCGTTTTACAACTGGCGAATCACGGGGAAGGCCGCAGTTCCGCCTTATCTCGAATACCGTAACATCTACGGGACTCCGCAGCCGTTCTGGTGGCAGGGACCGGTCACGATCACGCATTTCAACTATCCCGAACTGCGCAATAACTATCTGAACCAGCGGCGGCTTTATGAGATGCGAACGTCGATTGGCGCGATGCTGCTTGCCGAGCGCGACCGGCTGCGGGATTTCTGGCGCTTCTTCATCGGACCGCTGCTGACGCCCGCGCTGCTGTTTGTCGCGCTGATCTGGCGTGACCGGAAGATACGGCCGTGGTTATTTATTTCGCTTGCCTTCATTGCCGATAAGGCGACGTACCATGCCTGGTTTCCGGCGCAGAATGGACCATCGACCATTCTGCTTCTGCTCGTCATGGTTCAATGCTGGCGGCATCTGCGCGCGTGGCAGCGGCGCCGCCATTTCGGAATCGCGATGTCGCGCACGCTGATGGCGGGGTTATGCGCGACGGTCGTGATCGGCGGCCTGGGCCGCGCGGCAGAGCCGGCGCTGGGTCCGGCCTTTCGGCATATCGTACCAATCTGGGAGTCGCTCTATCCACCGAAGCGCCTCCGCGACGACGTGACCGCGAAGCTCGAGAGAATTCCCGGCAAACATCTGGTGTTCGTGAAGTATGAGCCGGGGCACTGCTTCTGCGAAGAGTGGGTGTTCAATCTTGCCGATCCGGAGAAGCAGCGCATCGTCTACATTCGTCCGGAAAATCCGATCGACGACATCGGAATCGCGCGGGCGTTCAGCGATTTCGATTTGTGGCTGATGGAGCCGGACGCGCGTCCTTATCGGCTCTCAAGACTCACCAGTATGGAAGAGGTCGCGGGAATCGAGAGCGACCAGAATCAGGATGAACACAAGCTGGCCCGAAAATGACCTACGCGCTCCTGTTCAGCTCGAAGTATCTGCAGACCGGACTTGAGGTAGTCGCGCTGGCTGGAATACTGCTCGCGTTCCTTGTTCCGCGATGGAGAGCGCGATGGTTCCGGGAGTGGGAGCTTCGCCTGCGGGACGTCGCACGATCCCGCTGGCGGGCCGTGGTGCTCTCCGCGGCCGTGCCTCTTGTGATTCGCGTGGCATTACTGCCGGCGTTCTCTTTTCCCACGCCGTTTGTCCACGATGAGTTCAGCTATTTGCTGATGGGTGATACGTTCGCCCACGGCCGAATTGTCAATCCTCCGCCGCCGGAGTGGAAGCATTTCGAAACGGAATACACGCTGGTTCAGCCCACCTACTCGTCGCAATATCAGCCGGCGCAGGGGTTGGTTCTGGCGGCGGGACAGGTGTTCACGGGGAATCCGTGGTGGGGCGTGTGGGCGAGTATCGGTCTGATGTGCGGCGCCATTTGCTGGGGGCTCAGCTTCCTGCTGCCGCTTCCATGGGCTTTGGCGGGCGCGCTGGGCGCTGGTCTGCAGTATGGAATCTTCGGATTCTGGATGAATTCGTATTTCGGCGGCGCCATCGCGGCGGCCGCGGGCGCGATGGTCGCGGGTTCGCTCGCGCGTATGCGGCAGAAGGCGCAATCGTCGGGCTTCATCTGCGGCGCGGGACTGGTGATGCTCTTCGCAAGCCGCCCGCTGGAAGGCGCGATCTGGACGCTCGTCGCACTCATCTGGATCTTCGTGAAATATCGAAAGAGCTTCCTGGGGATTGTGGCTGCGGGGCTCGTGGTTGGCACCGTGGGCGGCGTCGCGCTGGGTTATTACGATTACCGCGTGACCGGCCACGTTTTCGAGCCGCCGTACGCGGAGGGCCGCGATCTCTATGGGACGCCGCAATCCTTTTGGTGGCAGCCAGCGGTGATCATCCAGCATTTCGATAATCCCGAGCTGCGCGCGAATTATCTGAATCAACTGGAATTCTGGCAACGGCGCTATTCGATTCCCGCGCTGTGGGATTCGACGTGGCGGCGGCTGCGCGATTTCTGGAGATTTTTCGTGGGTCCGTTTTTCACGCCGGCGCTCCTGTTCCTGTGGTTTCTGCGAAAAGACAAGCGCATCTGGCCATGGCTTGTGGTTTCGATTCCGTTCGTGCTGGACCACGCGACTTTTCACGCCTGGTATCCCCAGCATTCGGCGCCCGGGACGATTCTGATCGTGATTATCCTGGCGCAATGCTGGCGGCATCTTCGCGTATGGCAGCGGCGGCGCGGATGGGGAATGGCTCTCTCGCGGAATCTGGTGGGGGCGTTCGCGCTGTCGTTCGTGCTGATCGGAGTGGGCCGCATGAACAAGGATTACCTGCCGCACAAGATCACGCGCATCTGGGGACCACTCGAGCCGGCGGAAAAAGGCCGCGACCGTCTGCTGGCACGACTTCACGAACTGGGCGGGAAGTATCTGGTATTCGTCTACTATCCGCCGAAGCATCCCTACATCGATGAATGGGTTTTCAATGGCGCTGACATTCCGGGATCACCGGTGGTGTTCGCGAGAATGGTCGATCCCGATTCCGACGAGAAACTGGTTCGCGAAATGCCCGGCTACGAAGTGCTCCGCGTCAACGCAGAAACCGGACAACTCACGTATCCGCAACCGGACATCGCGTCCGATGCCGACAGCAAAGGAGGCGGAAGATCCGCCGCCTTCTGATCAGGTCTTCAGCACAACCTTGACGCAGTTATCATTCTTCTCGCCGAACGCCTTGTACATCTGCGCGGCTTCGGTCAGCGGCGCGCGGTGCGTGATGATGAATGAGGGATCGATTCTGCCTTCCGTGATGTATTTCGTCAGTTTCGGCAGACAGCGGTGAACGTTTGTCTGCCCCATCTTCAGTGTGAGGCCTTTGGCGAACGCGCCGCCCAGCGGGAAGTTATCGAGGAATCCGCCATAAACGCCGGGGATGGAAACCGTCCCACCTTTCGCGCGGGCGTAGATGGCGGAACGCAGCGCGTGTGAACGATCCGTTTCCAGCATCACGGCGACCCTGACGCGGTCGTAGAGCGCGTCGAGCGTCTTGCCGTGCGTTTCCATTCCCACGGCATCGATAGTGATCGGGGCCGCGGCCGTCCGTCATGGAAGTAACGCGTTCCTGCAAGTCGTCGTCTTCGTCTTCGTCGTTAAGCGCTCCGCGCCGAGCAGGAAGCAGCTCCGGATTGCGAACTGGCCGACCGGTCCGCAGCCCCGGACAGCGACTGTCTGGCCCGGCTCGATCCCGCAGTTTTCTGCCGCCATGAAACCGGTGGGGAAAATATCGGTCAGGAACAACACCTGATCATCGGTGGCTCATCCGGGCCTTTGAAAGCGCCGAAATCAGCATGGGGCACGCGGGAGTATTCCGTGCCAACCATCGGTTCTTTTTACTACTTTGATGGGCGATACATCGAGGGGCTGCAACATAGCCAGGCGGGGAAGTCGCAGTAATATTGTGCTGCGAGTGCGCCAGACAGAAGCCTGGCGGCAACGCCGAAGCGTCGCCCTACGGCTATGTGGACCTGCGCAGGACCAGCACGGCGTTGAGACCGCCGAACGCGAAGGAATTCGAGATGGCGTGTTCGCCGTCCCAGATGCGGGATTCGTTCGGAGTGCAATCGAGATCGCATTCGGGATCGCGTTCGTTGTAGTGGATCGTGGGCGGGATGAAGCCTTCGCGGAGGGCGAGGATCGTGGCGGCCGATTCGATCGCGCCTGCGGCTCCAAGTGTGTGGCCGTGCATCGATTTGCTGGAGGAGATGGCGAGGCGCGGGGCGTGATCGCCGAAGGCGAGGTGGAGCGCGCGTGTTTCCGTTGCGTCGTTTACGCTTGTGCCGGTGCCGTGGGCGTTGACGTAGCCGATCGCGTTGGGTGAGAGCTGTGCGTCGGCGAGTGCGCGGGTGATGGCGCGGGCGGCTCCTTCGGCGGAGGGCTGAGTGACGTGATGGGCGTCGCTCGACATGCCGAAACCGACGATTTCAGCCAGCGGCCGTGCGCCGCGCGCCTGCGCGTGTTCGAGTGATTCGATCACCAGCATGGCGGCGCCTTCGCCGAGCATCATGCCGTTGCGATCTTTTGAAAACGGGCGGCAGACGGTTGGGCTGACGACGCGCATCGCTTCCCAGGCGAGCAGCACGCCTTCGCTGAACGTGGCTTCGCTGCCGCCGGCGAGCGCGAGATCGCACATGCCGGAGCGCACGTTATTCGCGGCGAGACCGATGGCGTGATTCGAAGACGCGCAGGCGGTGGCGACCGTGAACGCGGGGCCCGTGATTCCGAGTTCCAGAGCGAGCGCGCTGGCGCCGGCGTTCGCCATGGTTTTCGGGATGGTCATGGGATGGGGGCGCGGGCGGCCGCGGCGATAGACTTCGACGAATCCTTTGTCTTCGGTGGACTGGCCGCCGATGCAGGAGCCGGTGATGATGGCGGTGGACTCGCGCAGTTCCGGCGTCCATTCGATGCCGCTGTGGCGGACGGCTTCGCGTCCCGCAACGACGGCGAACTGCGCGAAGCGGTCGAGCATGTCCGCGGATTTGGGATCGAAGTGGTCGGTTGCGTTGTAATCGTGAATCTGCGCGGCGGTGGTGAAGCGCATGTTCCACGCTGCGCCACCGGGTTCTGGATTGTGGAGGGGGCTTGCGCCGTCGCGGCCGAGGCGGAGCGAATCGCGGAACTCCGCGAGGTTGCGTCCGATGGCGCAGAGAACGCCGATGCCGGTGACAACGGCGCGGCGCATCAGGCGGCCTGCGGTCCGTCCGGGGAGTTGCCCTCGACCAGCTTGTGCATGCCTTCGACGATGTCGCGCACGGAGCGGATGTTCTTCATTTCTTCATCCGGAACGTTGACGTTGAATTCGTTTTCGAGAGCGAAGACGATGTTGACGGCGTCCATGGAGTCGATATTCAGCTCTTCGAAGCTGCTCTCGATCGTGACCAGCGCGACGTCTTTCTTCTGGTTGTCGGCGATGATTTTCAGGACGCGCTCGGTGACGCTGTCCTGTCTGGCGTGACTGGGTTGGCTGGCCATAGGAGTTGGGATATGGTCTCAAAATGATATCCTGCCTCGGCCAGCGATGGAATGATGCGCCGCAGGGCTTCGAGGGTGGGGGTGACGTCGGGGTTCTCGTCGAGCTCGCGGCCGTCGTGCAGGCAGATGATGCCGCCATCGCGCACGCGGGAGATCACGCGGTCCGCAATGGCATCGGCGGGGAGCTTCCAGTCGCGGCCGATGACGGACCACATGACGCCGGTTAGGCCCAGTTTGGCCTGCATCTGGCGGAATCCGAGCCAGCGGACGCCGTAGGGGGCGCGCATCAGGGTGGGCGTGACGCCGGTGGCGTCTTCGATGACCGATTGGGCGTGGGAAAAATCGCCTTCGATCAGTTGCGCCGGTTTCAGGGCAAAGTTGATGTGGATGTGCGAGTGGTTGCCGATCTCGTGGCCTTCGGCCAGAACTTCGCGCGCGATTTCCGGGCGGCGCTTCACATTCACGCCGATCTGAAAGAACGTGGCGGGCACGTTGTATTGCGCGAGGAGTTCGAGGAACTTCGGCGTGGAGGACGAAGGGCCGTCGTCAAACGTGAGGGCGATGGCTTTGCGGCCGGGCTCGCCGCGCCAGAAGGAATGATCGAAAACGAAAGAGGAACGGCCGCGCACGGCCCAGGCGGTCGCTGCAAAGCCGGCGGTCAGACCCGCTGCAACTGTAATTTTTTTGCTCAAACGATTTCTTCGCTCACTGGATCCCAGCGCACGGTGCGCTGCTGGAGATAACTTTCCACCGCCATGTGGCAGGCGACTGAGACGCGGTAGCCGAGCTCGAACGGGCAGGCGGTTTCGCCGCCGGTGCGAATGGCATCGAGGAAATTCTGCATGTGGGCGCGCGGGACGGTGGGGGTTTGACCCATCAGCTCCGCGCCGGACGGCCGGTTGACGCGCTGCGGAATGTAGCGGATCTGCTGGCCGCGCGCGATGGTGCCGTGGGTGCCGAGGACGTCTTCCGTAACGCCCGGGTAGTTGTTGCCGAAACCGGAATCCCAGGTGAACAGCATCTCTTCCGGCATTTCGAGCGCGACGGTCATGGTGTCCGGAACTTCGCGGCCGTCTTTCCAGAGATAGATGCCGCCGGTCATGGTGGCCGCGGCGGGAATGCCGAGATTGAGGACCTTGCTCCAGAAAGCGAACTGGTGGCTCATGTTCTCGTGGACGTTGCCGCCGGAGTAATCCCAGAAAAGGCGCCAGTTGACGAGGCGGTCGGGATCGAAATCGTGCGCGGGGGCGCTGCTGACGAAGTGATCCCAGGCGACGTTGGCGGGCGTCATGTCGGGATAGATGGGGCGGGTCCACTGCGGCTTACCTGCGGGCGTGTTGCGATGCATGCGGGCCTGGATGGCGGTGATGTGCCCGACGGCGCCGCTCTGGAGATAGCTGAGGGCATCGGCGACGTGACCGGAGGAGCAGGCCTGATGGCCGACCTGGACGACGCTGCGCGGGGCGCGCTCATGGGCGGCGCGCATCTGCTTCGCGTGATCGACGGTGAACGCCATGGCTTTTTCCTGGTAGACGTTCTTGCCGGTATCCATGGCGGCGATGAAGCATTCGGCGTGGAGGTGCTGCGGGCTGGCGATCAGGACAGCGTCGATCGATTTGTCTTCGAGCAGGGCGCGGTAGTCGGTGTGGACGGCGAAATTGGGGTTGTTGCCGGCGAGGGATTTCGCTTCGTCGAGACGGCGGGTATAGACGTCGGCTGCGGCGGCAAATTCGGTATCCGGACAGGCCATGGCTTCGCGCGTGAGTTGCACGCCGCGTTCGCCCATCCCGATGGTGGCGAAGCGGATGCGGTTATTTGCGCCGAGGGCGGAGCGGGTGGCGATGCTTCCGCTGGCAACGGCGACGTTGCCGATGAAATGGCGTCTGGTCTGCACCGATGTTCTTAGTTTACCGCGAAGGGGGTGGGTTTCAGTACCGTGACGAGCGCGCGGGAGATTCGGAAATTCCATCTCCGGAAGCCTGGTAGGCTGAAGAATTGGGATTCCAACGCATTATCTTGATCGTGCTCGACAGCGTCGGTGTGGGCGAAATGCCGGATGCCGCTGATTATGGCGATGCGGGCAGCGACACGCTGGGCAATATTGCGCGGCGGCGGGGGCTTCGTGTGCCCCATCTCTGTGCGTTGGGGCTGGGGAATCTGAAGCCGATTCCGGAGTTGCCGAAGGCCGAACGGCCTGAGGGGGCGTTTGGGCGGTGTGCGCTGCAATCGCCGGGCAAGGACACGACCACTGGTCATTGGGAGATGGTAGGGATTCATCTGGCGCGTCCATTCCCGCTGTTTCCGAACGGCTTTCCGCCGGAGATCATTCAAGAATTCGAGAAGCGCACTGGGCGGCGGGCGCTTGGGAATAAAGCCGCGTCGGGAACCGAGATCATCAAAGAACTCGGCGAGGAGCACATGCGGACGGGGTCGCCGATCGTTTATACGTCCGCCGACAGCGTGTTTCAGATCGCGGCGCACGAGGCGATAATTCCGGTCCCGGAACTCTATCGCATTTGCGAAATCACGCGCGATCTGATGCGCGGGCCCTGGGAAGTCGGGCGGGTGATTGCGCGGCCGTTTATCGGAGAGCCGGGGAGCTTTCGCCGCACGGCGAACCGGCATGATTATGCGGTGCCTCCGCCGCCGGGGATGCTGCTCGACCGGCTGCACGAGCGCGGAATCGAAGTGCGCAGCGTGGGGAAGATTTCCGACGTCTTTCTCGGGCGCGGCATCACGAGCCAGCAGAAGACCGTGAACAATGCCGATGGAATGGCGAAGACGCTCGACGCGATGCAGGGGCTGGAACGCGGGCTGGTCTTCACGAATCTGGTCGATTTCGATCAGCAGTACGGGCATCGCAATGATGTGGAAGGCTACGGGCGCGCGCTCGAGGAGTTCGATGCGTGGCTGCCGCAATTCCGCGGATCGCTGCAGCCGGAGGATCTGGCGATTCTGACCGCCGACCACGGCTGCGATCCGACGACGCCTTCGACCGATCATTCGCGCGAGTACACGCCGCTCCTGGCGTTCGGTCCACGAGCGCGGGCGGGTGTCGATCTGGGGCTGCGCGAAACGCTGAGCGACATCGGGCAGACAGTCGCCGAAAATTTTGCAACATCGATTGAGAAAGGGAAAAGCTTTTTAAGCGAACTCAGTTTATGAGAACACCACTACTGGCGGGCAACTGGAAGATGTATAAGACGCCCGCGGAGACACAGAATTTTTTCGATGCATTCCTGCCGATGGTGCGGGACGTGAAGGAGCGGCAGATCGCGATCTGCCCGCCGTACATAGATCTGGCGACCGCGATTGCGGCCGCGAAGGGGACGAACGTCGGGATTGGCGCACAGAACCTGGCGATCGGCAAGGAAGGCGCCATGACCGGCGAGATTTCAGGCCACATGCTGAAGACGATCGGATGCCGGTACGTGATCATCGGCCACAGCGAACGCCGGCAGTTCTTCGGTGAGACCGACGCGGGTGTGCTTTCGAAGACGCTGGCGGCGCTCGAATTCGGATTGACGCCCATCGTGTGCGTAGGTGAGCTGCTGGCGCAGCGCGAGGCCGGTGAGACCGAAGCCGTGCTGGACACGCAGTTCGAGGCCGGCCTGGCGGCGCTTTCGCCGGATCAGTTCGCGTCGATCGTGATTGCGTATGAGCCGGTATGGGCGATCGGGACGGGTAAGGTGGCGACGCCGGAGCAGGCGGCTGAGGCGCACGCGTTCATTCGGGGCCGCGTGGCGCTGCGGTTTGGGAACGATCAGGCGCAGGCGATCCGGATTCTGTATGGGGGCAGCGTGAAGCCGGATAACGTTTCGGGCCTGATGGCGAAGGGCGATATCGATGGCGCGCTGGTGGGCGGCGCGAGCCTGGATCCGAAGTCGTTTGCGGCGATTGTGAATTTCGCTGAATAAGAGGGCCGGGCGAGGGCGCCCGGCGCGGGCCGGGGGCCCGCCGTCCGGCTACCAGGCGGCGGGCTCGGCGCGGAGGAGCAGGGTGCGGGGATCGGCGGCTGCGCTATGCGTGCCGAGCTGGGCCGCCGTTGTTGCGGATTTCTGCGCTTCCGCGGTAAGTCCGTGCGCGGCGTCGATGGACGCTTCGGCGAGCCAGACGGGCGCCGATTCCGGCCAGCGAGTGCGGGCGCCGGCGAGCAGTTTGCGGGCATCAGCCGTTTTTGAGCGGATGTCCAGGAGCAGGGCGCGCATGGCGGCGATTTGGGCGTCGTCCGGAACACCGGTTTCATTGAGCAGTTGCAGAGCGTCGGCGGGCCTGTTGTTCTTCACCATGAGCGCGGCGGCCTGCCAGTAAAGATCAATGCGCTGCGGCTCGGCCTGCAACGCCTGCTTCATTGCGACAACAGCGTCCGCAGGTGGGAGCATCTGCGCGCGCAGCGCATAGTAATCACCCCCGCGGGCTGCGGCGGGGACCTTATCGAGTTGCCGCAATCCAGCGGCGGCCCCGGTTGTGTGGAAGAGCGCGCTGGCGAGATCGAGATCGATTCCGGTAGCGCCGGGGCTCGCGGCGGCCTGTTCGAGAAGGTCTTTCGCGAGCGGATACTGGCGGGCTGTCAGCATGGCGCGGCCGGCGTCCGTGAGCAGAATGGCGCCGGGGTTCAGGGCGAGGATTTTTCGCGCCGCCGCTTCGGCCTGTGGGATCTGATGATCGGCGATCGATAGCTTGAGGTAGTTCACCTGCATAGCGGGATCGTCGGGATGTTCGGCAATGGCCTTCTCGACGCGCGCGCGATAGTCGGCGTGCTGCTGTTCGGGCGACTGGCTGAGAAACTCCAGGACGCCGCGCGCGGGCACGGCCGCGGTGCCGCCGAGTTGCTTGTACCGGGCCATGTAGATCTTCGATTTCTCGGTGTCGCCGGATTGCGCGAGCGCGTTGGCGGTGTGGAGTTGCGTTTTCGCGTCGGACGGCGCGAGTTCCGCAGCGTGCAGCAGAACGGGCACGGCGTCTTTCGGGCGGTCAAGCAGTAGATAAGTTTGGCCGAGATGATCGAGGATCATGGCGTTGTTCGGCTGCTTTGACGCGGCGAATTCGAGATCGGCGAGGGCGGCATCGGCGTTGTTCTGCTGGTATTCAAGAGCGCCGCGGGCGGCTCGCGCGTCGGCGAAATCGGGCTTCAGGTTGATGGCTTTCGTCAGGGTGGCGACGGCCTGATCGGGATCGCTCACGCCCTGCGCGACGCCGAGTTCGAAGAGACCGGTGGGGTCGTCCGGATGGCGGTTGACGAACCATTCGAGATCGGCCATGCCTTCGGACTGCTTCATGTTGGTTTTAGCGAAGCCGCGCTCGCGGCGGCCGATATCGTCATCCGGCGCGAGCTTCATGTAGCGCTCCCAGGCGGCGACGGAATCTTCGTAGGCCAGGAGATCGCCTGTGATCACGCCGAGCAGCTTCTGGATATCGGCGCGCTGCGGCGCGAGGCGCGCGGCGTCGGAGAGCACGCGGATGGCGGCTTCGTTCTGGTGCAGCGCGTGATCGACGTAGGCGAGGGCATAGAGGACGTCCACATTCCTGGGTTCGTTGCGCAGCGCGTTTTCGAGGACCTCTTTGGCGCGATCATTGTGACCGGCTCGCATGGCGACGACGCCGAGCTGGTATTGCAGCTCGAAATTCGCGGGATCGGGCGCGAGCGCGTGAGTGAGAAACGTTTCGGCGGCCGCGAATTCACCGGCCTGCGCGAGCTGAATGCCGATGGCGCCGCTGAGCTTCGCGTCGTTCTGCGTGGCCTCGGCGAGGTGCTGGAAGACGGCATCCGCCTCGGCGGATTTTTTCTGATGGCTGAGCGCGACGCCGAGGACAGTGGTGGCTTCGGGCTCATCCGGATGAGCGGCGAGCTCGGCGCGAGCTTTCTGTTCGGCGGTGGCGGCGTCACCGTGCTGCAGGGCTGCGACGGCGGCCTGGAAGTCCTGGCCGGGAGCGGCGGCGAGGTGCGCAGAGGCGCACGCGA
>CAZPZE010000486.1:0-4451 GCA_964590625.1 uncultured Solibacteraceae bacterium | reverse complement strand
GGACTGCGCGAACCGGACGAAGGAACGATCGAACTTCTCGGCATCGACGAGCGGCGCAAGCCGGCCGAGGTGCGGGAGAAGATTGGAGCGTCGCTCCAGACTACATCGCTTCAGGATAAGATCACGCCGCGGGAAGCGCTCGATGTGTTTGGGGCCTGTTATTGCGAGCGGGCGGGAACGGAGCGGCTGCTGGAGCGCTTCGCGCTGACCGGGAAAGCGGATGCGGCGTTCGATACGCTCTCCGGCGGGCAGCGGCAGCGGCTTGCGCTTGCGCTCGCGTTCGTGAATAATCCGCAGGTGGTTTTTCTCGATGAGCCGACAAGCGGCCTCGATGCTCATGCGCGCCGCGAACTTCATGGCGAAATTCTGCGGATGAAGAAGGACGGCTGTACCGTCCTGCTGACAACCCACAACGTGGAGGAAGCCGAGCGGCTTTGCGACCGGGCGGCGATTATCGCTCACGGGCGCGTAGTGGCTTCGGGCGCGCCGCGCGAGCTGATCGCGCAGTCGGCTTCGGCGACAACGGTATTTCTTTCGACGGCGGCGCCTGTGGATCGCGCGATACTGGCCGAGCTGCCCGGCGTGGAAGACATCGTTGACGACGGCCCGGGCGTTCGGTTCCGGGCGGCTGACGTAACGCGCGCGCTCGTGCAGCTCACCGCCGAACTCGCCTCGCGTGGCATCGCCATCAATGAGCTTCATGTGCAGAAGGCATCGCTCGAAGACGTGCTCATCGAGCTGACAGGCGGCGCTTCATGAGAGGCCTGGCCGAACAGTTCGCCATCAGTCTGCGGCTGTATTTCCGCAACAGGATGGGGATGTTTTACGGCTATCTGTTCCCTGCGATCTTCCTGCTGGCGTTTCGCGTTCTCTATCGCAGCGAGCCGGTGCCGGTCTCGCGGCATCTGGGGCAATTGCTGACGGTGACGATCCTCGGCGGCGCGTGTCTCGGAATGCCGACCACGATCGTGAGCGAGCGCGAGCGCGGCGTGTGGCGGCGCTATCGCATGACGCCCGCTTCCACGCGCGCGCTGATCGCGAGCTCCGTGCTGGTGCGGTTTCTGATCCTGATTACTGCCGGTCTGCTGCAGATCGCGCTCGCAATGGCGATCGGGATGCCGCTGCCAAAGCATCCGATTGACCTCAGCATTGCGTTTGCGGTGGTGTCGTTCGCGTTCCTCGGGCTCGGTCTGGTCATCGCCGCGATGGCGGACAACGTGCCTTCAGTCCAGGCGCTCGGGCAATGCATTTTTCTTCCGATGCTGATTGTGGGCGGAGTGGCTGTGCCGGTCGAGACACTGCCGGTTTGGGCGCAGCATATTGCATCCTTCTTCCCTGGGCGTTATGCGGTTTCGAGCCTGCAGGCGTGTGTGACCGGAACGGGGCTCGGGAAATCCGGTTTCGATTTCCTCGCTCTGTTTCTGATCGGCGCGACGGGATTGCTCGCCGGCGGACGCATGTTCCGCTGGGAGGCCGGTCAGCGTTTCAGCGCGCGGCGGAAAGGCTGGCTCACAGCCGTGGCCGCGGCGTGGGCGGTCATCGGACTTTTCGCGGAAGCGCACAGCAGCGCTGTGGCGAAGCCCGCGCCGGCGCCCGCTCCCGAACCTGCCCTGGCGGCCCCGGTTGCGGTCGCGCCCCAAACAACTCCGCTGGCACAGCAGCAGCCGGAGACGGCGCCGCCCAAGCCAGAGCCCGCCGCCATCCCGCGCGCGAAAACCTGGAAGGAAGTCACACTGGCTGAGATCGAGGCCAATGTCCACTGGCGCGATCTTCCACCGGACACGAGCTATTACGCCCCCATTTCGCCGCCCGGTATTCCACCGCCTGACGACCTGAAAGATCAGCTCGACCAACTGCGCAGCAATCTTCCCGACTGGCCGCTCGGACATGTGGACGATCCCGTACAGCGCGTCCGCAATTTTCTCTACATCCCGGCGGTGACCGATGTGCTGCGGACCGAGATTCTCGAAAGTTACGTGCCGCTCGTCGTGTTCGATGAGTTAAAGAAGGATATCCCGAAAGACGATCTGGTGAAGCTGCTCTACTGGGTCGCCAGTCATCCGGCGGAAGGCGACGACGTCGCCGCCAGCCGGCTGGATCAACTCGGGCTGGAAAACGCGCCGGCGGAAATGGATGCTGTGCGGGAGCGCGTCAGCACATACGCGCTGAAGATGCTGGGGCGGCTGATTGGGAAAATCCGTTAGCGAGCGCACCAGTACCCTCAGTACTTAAATCCCGGGGATTACCTCCTTACCGTTAAAAATGTTGTCCACGGTTATCCTCCCAAGGTAAACTCCATCTGTTCGGCACCTGGTATCTTCCGCACAAGCAGTGGCCATCGAGCTATGGAATAGACGCGAAGCTGCCGGACTCGCTCGGAATGCAACTGGTCTACCCGTTTCTCTCGCCGGAACCGCAGCCCGCGCCGGTGGATGCCCGCGTGGCTGAACTTCCGGAAAGCATCGGATGAATTGCACGGAAAGCCACAGGTGACCTCAGAGCAGGAAATTGCCCGGCGGCGCCTTCTGGAAGTAGACGTCGTAGCGGCGCGCGAACTCCTCCGGGGAGGAGAGCTTCGGCAGCAGTCCCTGCACCAGATACATATCCACTTCGCGTTTGTCCTTCGTCTGAATCTTTCCGCGATGCTCGCATTCGAAGAAATCCTTCACGCGGCTCCACGTCCGGTCTGAAATATTCACGCGGTTTGGCACGCCGCTCGATTCCATCCGCGAACTGAAGTTCACGGTGTCACCCCAGATATCGAATGCGAACTTCAGCGTACCGACGACACCCGCGACTACCGGGCCCGTATGGATCCCGACGCGCATGCTCCATTCGACAGGCAGTTCGCCCGGCGGACGTTCCTTCACGAACCGCACCATCTCCAGCGCCGCCAGAACGGTATCGACCGCGTGCGACGGATTGCGGGTGGGAAGTCCGCCGATACACATATAGCTGTCACCCACGGTTTTCATTTTTTCCAGACCATGACGCCGGATGATTTCATCAAAGGCCGTGAAGTATTCGTTGAGCAGCGTGACCAGATCTTCCGCCGCCAGTTTCTCGGCGGAAGTGGTGAAGCCGACGAAATCCGTGAACATGACTGAGACGTCTTCGAAATATTTCGGGCTCACCAGACCTTTGACGCCGAGTTCGCGCGCGACTTCGCCGGGAAGAATGTTGAGCAGCAGCCCTTCCGCGCGGCGGCGCTCTTCTTCCAGCCGGTGATTGGAAACTTCGAGCTCTTTCTGGCGCGCAATCGCCTGATAAGCGCTGCGGCGGGCGCGCGCCGAAAGATCGCTCGCGAGTATCGCGGTCAATAGAAACACGGCAAGATCGATCCAGTCATCGAGCGTGTTGATTTTCAGCTCGCCCGCGGGGGGGATGAAATAGTACGCCAGCAGAGGAGTGGCGGAGAGCGCGCCCGCGATGGCTTCCGGCATTCCCCACCACATCGCTTCGCAGAGAATCGCCAGCACGAAAAGCAATGTGGCAGTCGTACCGGTTCCCCTCCCGATTGCGAGCATCACGATCGTGATGACGACACTCACGGCTACCGATCCGATTGACCGGGCGATGCGGAACAGGATCTGACGCGGCCGCTCAAGCTGCATGGAAGCTACTATAGCGGGCAATGATCCGAAAGTGGGAATAGGCTCTGATTGCTTACTTCTGCGACCGGAATTGCAGCCCCACCTGCACGGCGATTCCCGGATTCGGGAAGCCGATGAATTCGTGATAGCCGCTGTCGAAGAGATTCTGGGCGCGGAAATAGATCGAGAACATGGACGTGAGGTCGTAGTTCGCGGCGAGGTTGGTGTTCGAATATCCGCCGACGGTTTCGATGTCGGGCACAGGCACCTGGAAGTCGTAGCGGCGGCCCATCCACTGCGTTTCGGCGCGGGCGCGGAAGCGTGGCACTGGTTTCCAGTCGAGATGAATTCCGCCGTTGGCATGCGGCGTATCGCGCAGCGGCTGGGTATCGGGATCGAGTTTCCAGGTCATCCAGGTGACGTCCAGCCCGAAAGTGAACGTCGCGCTCGCGTTCCAGTCCGCGCCGAATTCCACGCCCTGGTTGAGCTGCTTGCTCTGATTGACCAGCTTGAAGATGGACGAATCGAATCCGATGAGATCGCGGTAGTCGCTGCGGAAGTAAGTCGCGGAGAGCGTGGTGTGGGCGGGCTGGATCGTCTGCTCAATCCCGGCGTCGAACGAATTCGCGCGCTCCGGCCGCAGCGATTTGTTCCCCACGAGCGGATTGCCGTACGAGTAGAACGACGGCAGCTTGTAGCCCTTGCCCCAGGTTGTCTTCAGGCGCGGGCCATGTTCGGACGTGAGCCAGTTCAGGCCGACGCGCGGCGTGGTGACTTCGCCGAAGCCTTCGGTCTTATCGAAGCTCAGACCGGCGGTTGCAGTGAGACGGCCGTTCGAATATTCGAGAAATGTGTTGC
>CAZPZE010000485.1:0-7916 GCA_964590625.1 uncultured Solibacteraceae bacterium | reverse complement strand
TTCTCCGGCACCACGTTCCCCACCGGCCGCGTCCCATTGTTTGAAGGACCCGCCGCCCGCAGCGTCACGGGCTTGTAATCCGCGCCGAAGAACCACGCATGATCCACTTCCGCCAGATCATGATCCTCAGTCGCCAGCCAGAAAATCGGCACCGCCGGAACGCCGCGCGCTTCCACTTCCCGCGCCAGCTTGATCGCCGTGAGCGCCTTGTAAACGGTGTACGCGGGCCCCGAAAACAGCCCCACCTGCTGCCCGGTGACGATCGCCGCCACGCCTCGCCTCGCCAGCTTCTCGAGCGACGGATTCCCCTCGTTCAACGGCGTGAGCGCCCGGACAATCGCCGCCCTCCGCTCATCCGGAAAATCCACCGGCGCAGCCTGGACAATCGACTCCACCGCCGGCCGCCACGGATAAAAATCCCGCACCCGGTCGAAGTCGTAAATGAAATCAGCGAACAGCCTGGATGTATGAGGGATAGCAGTCTGACGAATACATGAACACTCCATGGGCTTTGTCAGATTAGCAGATGAACAAACCCGAGTTGTGGGTTCAGAAATCGCACTCCGAACTGGCAAAAGTGCGATTGGCAACGCTAACGCCGAAGCGTCGGAACCGGCGCCTTCAGGATCACCCCAGGCGCCATCTGCCGCGCGATGTCGTTATAGATCACGAACACCATCAGCATCATCAGGAAAACAAACCCCACCTTCAGCATGCTTTCCTTCACGTTGAGGCTGATGTCGCGGCCCATCACCATCTCAATCAGCAGCGTCAGAATATGCGCGCCGTCCAGAATCGGAATTGGCAGCAGGTTCAGGATCGCCAGATTCAGGCTCACCATGCTCATCAGCGTCAGGAACGACGCCGGCCCCTCATGCGCCGCTTCCGTCGCCTGGCTCGCAATCCCGATCGGTCCCGAAAGATTCTTCGCCGGAACGCGCCGCTCCACGATCCCGCGCAGCATCTCCACAATCAGCGTCCCGAACTTCGCGTTCTGGTTCACCGATTCCGCAAACGCCGCCGGCAGCGAGAGGCTGGTCTTCTGGATATTCCACTTCACCTGCGCCGCCACCCCGATCATCCAGTGCGCCGCCTTGCCGTCCATCGCCTTGTATTCCGGCAGCATCATCACCGTGCGGGTCGTTCCGGGCGCGAATCCCGCGCGCGAATACTCTACCGTCACCGGCTTGCCCTCGCTGCGGCGAATGATGTCCGGCAGCGTGTATCCGGAATGAATCGCCACTCCGTTCACGCGCAGCAGCACATCGCCCTTCTGCAGACCGGCTTTCTCCGCAGGCATGCCCGGCGTCACATCGCCGACCATGATCGTGTTCTGGCCTTCCCAGCCCGCATCGCCCACACCCGATTTCTCATCGAGCACCGGCGTCACGGTCGTATCGAACGTCTTCTTCCCGCGCTCCACCGTGACCGACATCGGGTTATCGACGCTCGCGATCTCCCGCGTCAGAATCGCTTCCCAGTCGGGATTCGCCTCGCCGTCGATCTTCACGATCCTGTCGCCCACCTGGATGCCCGCCTTCGCCGCCGGCGAATTCGCCACCACGTGACCCACAGTCGCGCCGTTATCGTCGATGATCTTTTCGTACGAAACCATGTACAGGCCGGTGAGCACCGCCACCGCCAGCACAACGTTCATAAAAGGACCGGCCGCCAGCACGATCAGCCGCTGCCAGCGCGGCTTGGCAAGAAAACCATCCGGATCCGCCGCGTGCGCATCGCCCGGCTGATCCCCCACCATCTTCACGTAACCGCCGAAAAGGAACAGCGAGAACCGGTAGTCCGTATCCCCGCGCTTGATCCCGAACAGCCGCGGCCCGAAGCCGAAGCTGAACACATCCACTTTGATTTTGAAGAAACGCGCCGCCCAGAAGTGGCCCAGTTCGTGGACCAGAATCATGACGCCGATCAGTACCAGCAGCCACCAAAGCTCGGAAAGAAGCGTCGTCATTGCGCATTCCCCTGCGCGGCCGGCACGGCGCTGGTCAGAGGACCAAACGACGCCGCATTCGCCGCAATCACATCCTGCGCCTTCCGGCGCGCCTCGCCATCCGTTTCCAGAATCTCCGCCACGCTGGCGGGTTCACGGAACGGCATCCGGTTCAATGTTTCTTCCACAACGTGCGCAATCGACGGAAAACGTATCGCTCCCCGGAGAAATGCCGCCACCGCAACTTCGTCCGCAGCGTTCAGAATACAGGAAGCCGCCCCGCCCCGGCGTAAAGATTCATAAGCTAAACCTAAAAGCGGAAATTTCCCGAAATCCGGTTCATGGAATTCCCACTGCCGCGACTGCGTCCAGTCGATCCGCGGCACCGGCGCCGGCCATCGCTCCGGCCAGGTCAGCGCGTACTGGATCGGCATCCGCATATCCGTCGCCGATACCTGTGCCATTACGCTGCCATCCTCGAATTCCACCATCGCGTGAACGGAAGATTGCGGATGAACCACCACCTGAATGGCCTCAGGGGCGAAATCGAACAACCAGCGGGCTTCGATGACCTCGAATCCTTTGTTCATCAGCGTTGCCGAATCAATCGTGATCCGGTCACCCATTTTCCATGTAGGGTGCTTCAATGCTTGAGACGGGGTCACATGGTCCAAAGTTTCTTTAGGAGTAGTCCGGAACGGCCCACCCGACGCAGTCAGAATCAACTTCCGCGCATCCGACCGCCGTCCGGCGCTCAGGCACTGGTGCGCGCCATTATGCTCCGAATCCACCGGAATCATCTCGGTTCCGTGCCGGTGAACCGCCTCCATCACCAGCTTTCCGCCCGAAACCAGCACTTCTTTATTCGCCAGCCCGACGCGCTTCCCCCGGCAGATCGCCTCGTACGTCGCCTCCAGCCCCGCCACCCCCACAATCGACGACATTACTGTGTCGATTTCACCGCAGATCGCAACCTGCACTCGGGCTTCAGGGCCGCTCAGCAGCTCCGGCGATTCCGTTTTTGGAAGAAGTCTACGAAGGCGGTCGATGTCCGCGGCATCCTGCACTACCGCGACTTTCGGCCTAAATTCCTGAATCTGCTCGGCTAAAAGCTCAATGTTCCGCCCCGCCACCAAAGCGAAAACGTGGAACCGCTCCCGGTTCTGACGCACGACATCCAGAGTGTTCGTGCCGATCGATCCCGTCGATCCCAGAATCGTCAGCGTACGATTCGCCATGATCTCCACGATGATACCACGCAGCAGGTTTTTTAAGCTTTTTCTGGAGTTTTGCGAGACCCAAACCCTTGCGGGCGCCGGAGAGGATGCTTCAGGGGTCTTTCAGTTTAGAGGTTAGTCTCGCTTTTGGTGGGAGTACTCAAAAACCTCCCCGGCTTGATTCCAATAATAGAATAGATTGAATTTGGAAGCAACAGTTTTTTGTATATTATTTTTGGAAGCCGGTACTACCTATTACCGGCCACCTCCACCTTCACTCCCGCAATATCCTCTAACACATTGACAGTAGAGCAGATATCCTCTTCACCGTGTCCTTTTGAGATCGCCATCTGGAACATCTGCCGGGTCAGCGCCGTCAGCGGCAACGGCACGTTCAGCTCTTGTCCCGAGTCCAGCATCAGCCCAATATCTTTATGCATCCACTTCACCGAGAAGTTCGTCGTGAAGTCGCGCTTGAAAATGAACGGCGCCTTGTACTCGATCAGCCCGCACTTCGCCGCGCTGTTTGACAGGATTTCCAGCATCAGCGTCGGATCCACCCCCGCCTTCGTGCTCAGCACGATCCCCTCGTTGAACGCCTGCAGGATATTCGACAGCACCAGGTTCTGCGTGAGCTTCGCATTCAGCCCCATCCCCGGTCCACCACAATAGTAGAGCTTCTTCCCCATCACCTCGAGGATCGGCAGCAGCGATTCGAACACCTTCTTATCGCCGCCCACCATAAACGTCAGCGTCCCGTTGATTGCTCCCGGCGTCGACCCCGTCACCGGGGCTCCCAGGAACTCAATCCCCTTCGCTGCGAACTTTTCCCCAATCCTCACACTCGCCGACGGACTGATCGTGCTCGTATCCACCACGATCATTCCCTTCCGCCCGCCTTCGATCACGCTGTCCTTGCCGAGCAGAACCTCCTCGACCATCGCGGTATCCCCCACACAGAGGAAAACCACGTCAGCCTGCTTCGCAACTTCCGCAGGTGTCGCGCACGGCGTCGCGCCGGCCTCCTTCGCCAGTTGCGCTGTTTTGGCGGTGGTTTTCGACCACACCGCCACGCTATGTCCGGCTCGCAGAAGATTGCGCGCCATCGGGTAACCCATGAGCCCCAGTCCGAGGAATCCCAGTTTTGCCATAGGTTCCTATTGTCTCTCAGCGTGCCTTCCGATGGCACTGGATTGCCACCGCGCAATAACTACTGTCATGCCGGGCACCAAAAGCAAAGGGCCTGGTATAACCAGGCCCGGTGCGGCGATGAGGATATAGATAGGGTTTCAGAGGGAATTCAGGGGAAAAACATTAGCGGGGTTCTCAATGGGAGGATTTTCTCGCCGCGCTCCGGACCTGTGTTTCGTGTTGCACGCCCTTGACACTGCAAACAGGAGGCCAAACGCAAACGCCCTTCAGCGGCCCCTTCGCGCGCGATCTCTTTCCGTCAGCGCCCACTCCAGATTTTCACGAACCTCCGGGACTTCCGGCTCCAGACGAAACCCTTCTTCCGCCGCTGCCACCGCCCGCTCCCAGTTCCCCAGTTCGCCGTAGCAAATCGCAATGTTGTTCCACGCGGCAGGCATTCCAGGCCTCAGCTTCAGCGATTCCATCGCTTCATAAACGCACTTCGCGAAGTTGCCGTGATCGTAATCGTCGAGAGAAGCATCCACCAGACTCTCCGGCGTCGTCAGTTGCGATCGCGCCGGTTCTTCCCGCAGGAGCGCATCGCTCACTCGATCCGCCTGCCTGACCAAAATTTCCGATCGCGCCTGCACTTTGTTCGCTTCTGCGCGCCGTCCGCGCCGGGATAACTCCGCAGCCAGATTGTGGTAGATGCCTGCCTCCGTGTAGAGCGCATCGTCTTCGGCATACACCGGCGACACGTTCAGACGATCGCGCCGCATGTGAACATACGCGGGATAAATCAGGAACGCCGCTGCCGCCACCGCCACACCGCTCCATGCGAGAGCCGGCGAAATCGGCATCCGGAAACTGAAACGGAAATCGCCGCCGCGCCGGATTCGCACCCAGGCAATCACGGCCATCACGACGACAGACATCCAGCACAGCACCTGGAAATACTGATGCGTGTTCCATGGATACGCGATCGCCAGATACCACGGCGCGCCGAGCGTCCAGTAGTTGTACACCACGACCAGAAAAACGGAACCCGTCGCCACAAACAATGCCACGGGTACGGCGCCCAGCTCCGCAATCCACGGCGTGAGCCACGCCAGATACTGCACCGCGAATCCGCCGGTGAAGACGAAGAAGAACAGGAATACCATTCCCACCTGCGCATAAAGTGAAGGACGCTTCCGCATCCGGTTCATCGCGAATGCCAGTATCGCGACGCCGATCAGCACAAGCACCGAGCCGGTTTCGCTGTATATAAGGTTCACCCGCCATGTCGCGGGCCACGCGACCGCGAGCCTTCGCAGCAGCCACGAAACACCCCACAATCCATAGCTGCTCCGATAGCCGAACACCTGATGCATCACCGCATTCGGATCGTCGAAGAGATACGGAGACCATGCCGCGATCGCCACAGCCGCCGCCGCACCGAAGAACTTCGCGCGCCGCCGCCAATCCGCCAGCCAGAACAACAGCACCGGGACCGCAATCACCGGCGTGATCTTGATGCAGAACGCCAGCCCGAACGCCGCGCCGCCCAGCAAAGTGCGATCGCGATAACCCGCGAGCCACACCGCCAGCAGCACGAAGAAAATCATCACCGGATCCGTGTTGCCGTGGAACCCCGAAATCAGAACGTTCATCGGCGAGATCGCGATCAGCAGCAGCGCGGTCCATTCACCGAGAATCCGCCAGACCAGCCACAGACTCCCGACATCGGCCAGAATCCCTGAGAACCGCAGCCAGAAATGGAAAGGAAGGCGCGTGAAATCCGAAAGCCGCAGCAGCGCACTGAGAAAGTGCAGCATCGATGGCGGGTGATTCAGATCCGGCGCCATGCTGTAGACCTGGGCGCCGAAATACTGCGACCACAGCCCGAACCGCTCATACGTATAAACGTCGTTCGTGCCATACGTCTTCAGCGCCAGAATAATCTTGGCGAAAAACGCAATGGCCGCCACGGCAATAATCGCCGCCCGCCGCTGTTTTGTACTGAGTCCGCCCAACCCCCAGTGTATTCGTAGGGCGACGCTTTTCGGCCTTGCCGCCTGGCTTCCGCTGGGCGCTAGTCTCCTTTACCCTTCTTCTTCCGGAGATTCAAATCGACAGCGGCGCGAATGAGTTCCTTCAACGCCTTCTCATTCACCTTTTCCCCCTCACGAATATCAATCGCCCGCCGCACATTCCCCTCCAGGCTCGAATTAAACAACCCCGCCGGATCCTCGAGCGAAGCCCCCTTCGCGAACGTCAGCTTCACAACCGCCTTGTACGTCTCCCCCGTACACACAATCCCGCCATGCGAGAAAACCGGCGTCCCCCGCCACTTCCACTCCTCTGTAATCTCGGGATCGGCCTCATGAATCAGCCCGCGCAGCTTCGCAAGCATCTTCCCGCGCCAGTCGCCCAGCTCTTCAATCCTCTGATCAATCAGCGCGGAAGCAGATCCCGTCGGAGCAGCTTTCTTCATCACTCTATTCCGCCCCGCTCCGAAGCACGTACGACACCACCAGCAACGCCAGCGAGCCCGCCGACCAGATCCACGCCCCCACCGCATCCCCCATCGCAAAATGAGCAATCAGCGCCGACACAAGATTGATCGCGAATCCCACATACGCCCATTCCTTCACTCGCGCCGGAACCGGCGTCAGCAGCACAACCACTCCAATCACCTTCGCCCACGAAAGCTCCTCCCGGAAATAGCCGGCGGAGAAGCCCAGCCGCGTGAATTCCCGCACCACGTCGGGAAACCGCATTTCCGCGTAAGCCGTGAAGCTCATCAGGAAACAAAAGACCACCGTGATCAACCACCACGTGATCACCTTCGCCTTCGATGTGCTTCCGGCGCCCGCGAGCGCCGGATCCCGCAACGTCATCTCCATACGTCCGCTCTCACCACTTCGGCTGCGCAACGCCGAACTGCGCGCCATACTCCTGCGTGAGCCGCTGCCATCCGGCAAACTTCATGGCATCAGGACCAGCGAGCCGTCCAATCGGATTCCCATCGAGCAGTTCTCCCAGAACATCCAGACTGATGTGCCATCCCGCCGCGCCCCACGCAACAAACCGGCGATCGATCGTCGACCACAGTGTAAGCTTCGTGCCCCCGCCCACCGGATCGAGTTCCCATCGAATATCCCCGAACTCCAGCGCTTTCGGCGGATCCACATGCTTCACGTCTGTATCGATCGCCGCGGGCGCTCCGATCCACTTCAGCTTCACGGTCTTTCCCGGCGTATCGAGACTGCCTTCGATATCGAACGGCGCCCACTCGCGCAACTGCGCCGGATCAGTCAGCGCCGCCCACACCTTCTCGGGCGAATGCCGCAGCTGGCGGACCAGAATGAGCGTCCACTTCTCCTCACTGTCTTTGCGCACCTGCGCATTCGCCGGCCCCGGCATATATTGTTCGCGAGTCGTCATTGTTTTGTTTTCCTTTTGTTCTTCTGTTCCATGCGATCGAGATGCCGCTCGAGCGCGTCGACATGCGCGTTCCAGAAACGCCGGAACGGCGCCAGCCACTCATCGATCTCCTGCAGCGGCTCCGGCCGCAGCCGGTACAGACGACGCTGCCCATCGACCGTAGCCTCCACAAACCCCGCATCCCGCAGCAC
>CAZPZE010000484.1:0-2036 GCA_964590625.1 uncultured Solibacteraceae bacterium | reverse complement strand
CCCCATGATTTACCGCGATTCGAAGGGGCGCGTCCGTACCGAGCGACATGCATATCCGCCCGGGCCCCAGGGCCGGTCTGCTCCTGCCGACGACTTCGTTATCGCCGAGATTCACGATCCGGTCGCGGGTTTTGAATATGTTCTTGATCCGGTAAACCGGGTTGTTCATCGCAGGGCGTTCAAGCGGGAAGCGAGTGGCGAGTGGAATCCCGCGACCGTCACGAGCATGGCAACGCTGCCTTCCTCCGATGGCCCGTTTGGAAAGATTCAGTTCCTGGGAACGAGGACGATCGCGGGTGTGAGTGCTTATGGGCAAAAATTCATCACGACGAAACCGGGTGGCGGCACAGTGATTAAGACGCGGGAACGATGGATTGATCCTGCGAGCGGCGCGGAACTTCTGGTGATCAACAGCCAGAACCTCGGGAACACGGTAACAACAACTCTGGCGAATTACAGCAACGCCGAACCTGCGGCTTCCCTGTTTCAGGTTCCGGAGGGATATCAGACCGTGGATGAAGCAGAGTCTTCGTTTCAGGTAACGCATTCACATGTGGGACCTGGATCCAGCGGCGGTGGGATTCGAGGCCCCCATCTCACCGCCTCCTGCGAAGACAACTCCTGCAAGTTCACATTCGATCCCGGTAATGCTCCGGCGAATTTCGCGTTGACAGGCGCGCCGTATTCAGGACATACTGCGGTCTTCTCCAATCAGGCAAATGGAAACCCATACACTTCGACAAATGGGGCTGGAGAGTATCGCGATTCGTTCGGCAGGGTGCGAACCGACCCCGCGCAGGTCAGCGGCGGCGGCGCAGCGCGGAGGCCGAAGCTGGTGAGGATCGACGATTCGGTCGCTGGGTACATCTATATCCTCGACCCCACTGGGCAAACTGCTTATCGCGAAAAGGCGGCGTTCCGCGCCGTCACGTTCCGACCAACCACGATGCCGCCGGCCGGGACGCGGACTTCTCCGAACGGGGCTACGTTCACTATCGAGGATTTGGGCTCGCAAATGATATCCGGTGTGACAGCCAACGGGCAGAGGGAGACGACCACTAACCCGCCCGGTACTCGCAGCCAGAATGATAAGACGATTGTCACAGTGAACGAACGATGGATGGATCCGAAGACCGGGGTGACGATTCTGACGAAGAACACCGGTCTGATGAGGGATTTCGGAACCTCCATGCCCGATTACAAGGAAGGCGATCCGGACCCTTCGTTGTTTCAGATTCCTGCGGGGTATAAGGTTGTCGACGAGACCGGAGCGTTTACGTTTACGGTGACGGGGCCTTAACATCCGGACTTATTTGTTCCAGATTGCGGCCGGTGGTGCGCGGGGCGAAGAGGCCGATGTCGAGGATCACGATCAGCATGGAGGCGGCTACAGCGGCGAACATGACGCCGGGGCCGTAATTGTGGAGGATCGGGAGGAGCACGAAGGGCATCGCGGCGCTGGACAGACGGCTGAGGCCGTAGGCGGAACCGGCGGCGCGGCCCCGGATCGCGGTCGAAAATATTTCCGCCTGGAAGATGTGGAATGCGTTCGAGAAGAAGTTGCTGACCAGCGTGTAGAGGATGCCGATCGCCGCAATCAGTGCCGGCGCGGCCGCAAGTCCGAGCGTCAGCCCGCAGATCACCATGGCGAGGGCGGAGAGCATGATCAGGAGACGCCGATCCATTTTCTCGACGACGAAAACGGAGAGCGCGGAGCCTATGGGATAGCCGAGAAAAGCGATCGTCGTGTAAGTGAGGGACTGGAGGACTGTGAATCCTTTGCTCGCGAGTACCAGCGGCGCGAGCGTTCCAAAGCCGTAGTAGCCGACGGTCTGGAAAATCTGGAAGACGTAGAGCATCAAAGTGCGGCGGCGGTTGGCTGGGGCGAACAATGTCGCATAGGGAGGGCGCGACGATTCGATCGCGGCGCCGGTCTGGATCGTGTCCGCCGGAATGCCGAGGAGAACCGCGGCGGCGTTGCGCGCGTCCACTGACCGGCCCGCGGATTCGAGCCAGCGCGGCGATTCGACGAGATA
>CAZPZE010000483.1:0-2425 GCA_964590625.1 uncultured Solibacteraceae bacterium | reverse complement strand
CTATTGTACGGAGCAATTGGTTTGCCACAAGCTGACCTAAGAGATCAGATCGAGGGAGAGTCCTTCTTCCGCGAGGAGCTGTTCTTCGGCGGGGTCGATTTTTTTTAGTTAGCGGGCGCGGCGGGCAGATGTCGGTAGCGGTAGTTGCGCGATCTTCACCACGCGGGGCGAAAGCCCGTCGGCAGGGCAAAGCCCCGCCCTACGTTGGTCAGCTCAGGGTTTCGATGCGGTAGTCTTCAATGACCGGATTGCTGAGGACGTCGCGGGCGATGGCGTCCAGATCTTCGGGGCCATTAAGGGTGATTTCGAAGAATTTGCCCTGGCGGACGTCCTCGATGCCTTTGTGGCCGAGGCCGTTGAGGGCGGCGCGGATGGTCTGTCCCTGGGGGTCGAGAACGGATTGTTTGAAGGTAACGTAGACGCGTGCTTTCACTGGATTCATGGTAGCGCGAGCGCTATGGCTCCTGTTCGAAAAGTCCGATCTGAAGGTCCGGCGGTTCGGGTTTGCGGCGTTTCTTTTCGTTGGGCGGGGCGAAGGTGCGCATCAGGGAGATCATCCTGCGGTGCAGGTCGTTGATCTCGACGAGCGTGGTGCAGCGGGCGCAGCCGCCGCGCACGGCGCCGATGCCTTCCTCCGGATCGAATCCCGGATGCCGCGAACATTTTCCACGCCAGCGAATGCTGCCGATTTTCAGCATCAGCGGCCGGAGCCTCCGCGCGCGGGCGCTGCGTAGGGCCGAACGACGGCGCCTTCGCGGACGACATCGCCCGGATTGGAGACAACGGTTTCGCCGCCTTTGAGACCGCCGATGATTTCGATCTCGGCGCCGTAATCGCGGCCCGGCTGGACCGGCGTGAGGTGGACGGATTTCAAACCGCCTCCCTGCGGCGCGTCACGAAGGACGGCGACCTGAATGCCGGAGGCGTTGGTGATGAGGGCGTCGCCGCGCACGAGCAGGGGCGGGAGATCGCGGTGGTTTTTGAAATGGACACTGGCGTACATGCCGGGAAATAGTTTTCCATCTTTATTTGGAAGCTGCAACTCGGTAAGTAAGGTGCGCGCCGCGGGATCGAGCGTGTTGGCGGTGCGGGTGACGCGGGCGCTGAACTCCTGGCCGGGACGGTCGGCGAAGGTGACGACGGCGGACATGCCGGGTTTCACGGTGGGAGCGATCGACTGCGGAACGGACGCGAAGATGCGCAGAGTTTCGAGCTGAGCGACGCGGAACATCTCGTTTCCATAACCAGGCCCGTTGGTTGCGCCGACGACAGGCTGTGCGGTGGGCGACGTTCCCTGGCTGCCGCCGCTCTGGGAAATCAGATAGCCGACTTCCACGTTGCGGCTGGTGACGACGCCATCGAACGGCGCGCGGACGTTTTTGAAATCCTGCAGGGCGAGCACGCGGTCGAGATTGGCTTTCGCCTGGTTGACATTTTCCTGGCTGGCTGCGACGTTCGCCTGCTGGGCCTCCACCAGAGCGGTACTGGTTTTGGCGTTCGATGCCTGGGAATCGTAATCCTGCTGCGATACGGCGCCGCTCTTCACGAGGCTTTCGTAGCGCGTGAGAGTCGCCTTCGCCAGGTCCATCTGGGATTGGCTTTGGATCAGAGACGCTTTCGCAACTCCCATTTGCTGATTGGCCTGTGCGAGCGCGGCGCGTGCCTGCGCAACCTGCTGATCAAGATCAGGCGCGTCGAGTTCGGCGAGCAACTGGCCGGCCTTGACGTGATCGCCGATATCGACATAACGCTTGCGGACGTAGCCGGTGGCGCGGGCATAGATGGAGGCTTCCGAAAGCGCGGCGAGGCTGCCGGGGAGGACGATCTCGACGTCCGCCGGCGCGGGACGGACTTTGGCTGTGGTGACGATCGGGACGGAATTGCGGACATCGTCGGCAGCCTGAACGGCCGCCTGTTCGCGGCTGCGGCGCGGCAGATAGCCGGCGAGCCAGGCGGCTGTGACCAGGACGGCCAGACCGATCGCAATGGTGACGACCTTCGCGCGCGGGATGTGGTGCTCGTGCGGGGTCTCCGAGCCGGTCTGGGTTTCCGCTGTCTTGTGTTCGATCATTCCGCCACCTGCGGCCGGTTATCCAGAATCAGCGTCTCATGCGCTTCTTCTTCGATGACGCGGTCCTGATTCACCGGAGGCTTCTTTCTTAAAAAGCTGTATACCATCGGCACAAAAAACAAAGTACTGAATGTGGCGAACATCAGTCCGCCGATCACGGCGCGTCCGAGCGGCGCATTCTGTTCGCCGCCTTCGCCGAGACCGAGCGCCATCGGCAGCATGCCGACAATCATCGCGAGCGCCGTCATCAACACCGGACGAATGCGCGTCACGCCCGCCGAGAGTGCGGCTTCGATGTGGTCTTTTCCTTCGAAGCGCTCATCGTTGGCGAACGTTACTACCAGAATACTGTTG
>CAZPZE010000482.1:0-1919 GCA_964590625.1 uncultured Solibacteraceae bacterium | reverse complement strand
CGCGCCAACGTCCTCGAATACACGCCCGAAGGCAAGTTCGTCCGCGTCTACGGTGCCGGTATCCGCAACCCCGTCGGTCTCGCCGTCAACCCCACTACTGGCCAGCTCTGGTGCTCCGTCAACGAGCGCGACGGCCTTGGCGATAACCTCGTCCCCGACTACATCACCCATATCGAACCGGGCGGCTTCTACGGCTGGCCCTGGTTCTACATCGGCGGCAATCAGGACCCGCGCCTCGAAGGCAAGCACCCCGAGCTGAAGAATAAGGTCATCGTGCCGGACGTTCTGCTCCAGCCGCACAACGCTTCGCTTCAGCTCATGTTCTACGAAGGCGATCAGTTCCCCGCGGAATACAAAGGCGATATCTTCGCCGCCGAGCACGGTTCATGGAACCGCGCCACCCGCACCGGTCATGAAGTCATCCGCGTCCCGCTGAAAAACGGCAAATCCAATGGCACGTACGAAGACTTCCTCACTGGCTTCGTTCTGCCGAACGGCGATGTCTGGGGCCGCCCCGTCGGCATCGCGATGGCATCCGATGGATCGCTTCTCGTCTCCGATGACGCCTCGAACTCTATCTGGCGCGTGAGCTATTCGAAGCAAGAATGAAGCTCCCCGCCGCATCCCGCCGCCCCTTCCACCCGCGAGGCACGAAGGTGGAAGACCCGTAGTCAGCCTCCCCGGCCAGTACCGCCGGCCTCTTGACGGGGATGGTCGCCCGCAGGCGCAGCGTAACGATCTGCGTCGCGCGCTGCGGATCGGAATAGCCGTACACGCGCTGATGCGCTTCATGGAACGATGAACCCCACGGGATCGTCAATTCGTAACTCTGCCCGGCATACCGGACATCGGCGAACCGTTCCTTGCGCGCCCCACGCGGCGCAAGCTTTTCGAGCTTGCGGAACCGCGCCTCATAGTCGGAAGCACCTAACGCACCAATGGAGAAATCACGTTGACGATCGGCCAGCAACATCCCGAGCGCGGAGAGCACGCCCGCCATCCGTGGAATGATCACCGTGCGAATGCCAAGCGATTCCGCAAGCTCGCACGCATGCAATCCGCCGCACCCGCCGAACGCGACCAGCGGATAATCGCGCGGATCCTCGCCGCGCTCCACCGAGACGGCGCGAATCGCCCGCTCCATGTTGGAGTTCGCGATGCGAACAACCGCTGCCGCGACTTCCTTCGCTTTGCCGAGCCGGGCAAGCGCCTTCTCCGCGCGCGCCGGATCGAGGCGCAGCGTGCCGCCCATCAATCGAGTCGGATCGATGCGGCCGAGCACGACGTGGGCGTCCGTGACGGTCGGCCGGTCGCCGACTCCGTAACAAGCCGGCCCAGGCGATGCACCTGCGCTCTCCGGCCCCACCCGCAGGCTTCCGCCCGCATCGATGTAAGCAATCGATCCGCCGCCCGCGCCCGCCGTGTGGATGTCGAGCATCGGCACCCGCACAGGGAATCCGTCCACGCGAGCCTCTGTGCTGAGCCGCGATTCACGCCCCACGAGCGCGACATCCGTCGATGTGCCGCCCATATCGAACGTGAGCGCGCTCTCGAAACCGGCAACGCGAGCAATCTCAATCGCCCCCGCCACGCCCCCGGCCGGCCCCGAAAGGATCGTCCGCACCGCATGTTTTCTCGCTTCGGACGCCGTGAGCAATCCGCCATTCGACTGCATCACCGAAAGCGGATGCGAACAGCCGCGCTCCAGTTCGCCGAGATAGCGATCCATCAGCGGCCCCACGTAAGCATTGATCACGGTCGTCGAGGCGCGCTCGAACTCGCGAAACTCGGGCGAGATATCGCACGACGCGCACACATAACCGATGCCTTCGAGCGCCTGCAGCAACTCGCGCTCATGCGCGTCGTTCTGGTACGAATGCAGCAAACAGATCGCGACGGACTCGACGCCGCGCAGCCGC
>CAZPZE010000481.1:0-1543 GCA_964590625.1 uncultured Solibacteraceae bacterium | reverse complement strand
GCGGCTCGATCCGATCTTCAGGACCCTCGCGCCCGGCATGGGTAACACGGCCCGCACGCCTGGACGGGAGAACGTCGGCGGCACTGCCGAGATGGGTTACCTGCACTGCGGACCGAGCGGCGCCGGGCACTTCGTCAAGATGGTCCACAACGGAATCGAATACGGCCTGATGGCTGCCTATGCGGAAGGCTTCGGCGTGCTGCGCGGCGCGAATATCGGGAAGAAAGAGCACGAGAAGGATGCTGAAACCACGCCGATGCGCCGCCCTGAGTATTACCAGTACGACATCAGTGCGCGTGACGTGGCGGAAGTGTGGCGGCGCGGCAGTGTGATCGCGTCCTGGCTGCTCGATCTGACCGCTGCGTCGCTTGTCGAGGATCCGGAGCTCACCAATTTCTCAGGCCACGTATCCGACTCCGGCGAAGGCCGGTGGACAATCAAAGCGGCAATCGACGAAGCCGTCCCGGTACCGGTTTTGTCAGCCGCGCTCTATCAGCGGTTCGCGTCGCGCGGCGAATCGGATTATCAGGACAAGCTGCTCTCCGCCATGCGCTTTCAGTTCGGCGGCCACGTGGAAAAGAAATAGCGCTTCAGGATTCGCGGGGCGGATTGCCGATATACATGCGCAGCGCTTCCGCCACCGCGATCCAGATATTCAGCAGTCCTATCCCGCTCACCGCTCCGCGTACGAAGCCATTCGTCCAGATCTGATGCCAGGCGGGCTGCCAGGACATCGGGCCGATCCACGAGAAATAGTTGCCGCCCCAGCTATCGGTCCATGGATAGATCAGCAGATAAAGTCCGAGATCGAGACAGAAGACGATCAGCAGCAGTGACGTGACGCGCTGCAGCCATTTCGACTGCGGCTGCTCCTGCAAGGCCTGGGGCGCCGGCGTTTCCACCTGTTGTTCGTGCTGCGGAGATTCGGGAGTCATGCCGCGCCGGTCAGACGGCGAACATCTCCATCTGGCGATCCTGTGCCATCGGTGAATGAAAAGCCGCCTGCCGCACCGGCTCGAAGCTGAATCGATGCAGCGGCGTGGGTCCGTACCTGCGAATGGCGGCCATGTGTTCCGGAGTCTGGTAGCCTTTGTGGCTCGCGAGACCATACTCAGGATAGTGCTGATCCCACTCGCACATCAGTTTGTCACGATGGACCTTCGCGATGATCGACGCGGCCGCAATCGCGTGGCAGCGTTCATCTCCCTGCACAAGTGGCTGCTGCGGCAACACAACGTCGAGCGGCACGGCGTCCACCAGCACGAAATCGCAGGCGGGCCTGAGATCCAGCACAGCGGTCTTCATCGCGAGTCGTGACGCCTGGTAGATATTGATGCGGTCGATGGTGGAGGCGTCCACCGCGGCCACGGCCCAGGCGAGGGCGCGTTCCCGGATGCGATCCGCCAGAAGCTCGCGGCGTTCCGGTTCGATCTGTTTGCTGTCGTTGAGTCCGCGTATGGGGGCGTCGGGCGAGAGGATTACGGCGGCCGCGACTACTGCGCCGAAAAGAGAACCGCGGCCCACCTCATCGGCGCCGGCAATG
>CAZPZE010000480.1:0-11630 GCA_964590625.1 uncultured Solibacteraceae bacterium | reverse complement strand
TGCTCCTCCCCGCGCAGGAGTGACGGCGCATCTTCCCGCATGGCGGAAAGACAGCTCGGCTCGCAGAAGATCAGCTTCTTCCCCGCGGCGGCGGCATCGTAAAGCGCAGCGGTGTTCCGGCGGGCGAGGTCAGCCGCATCGCGCAGCAGACCTTTGGAAATCATGGGGCGTCCGCAGCACTGGTTCGGGGCGAGCGCGACGTGCACTCCTGCCGATTCCAGAACTTCCCACGCGGCGACGCCGATCTCCGGATCGTAATAGCTGGTGAAGGTGTCGCCGAACAAAAGGACGTCAGGGGCCGCATGGCCGCGGCCGCGAAGATGCGATTCGAGCGTGCGCCCGCTCAACGCCGGAAGCGTGCGGCGGTGGTCGATCCCGAACAGTGCTTCATTCAAATAACGCACCAGCGCCGATCGCATCACACGATTGGCGATCGCAGCCGCGGGGCTCATCGCCTTCGCGGCGGAACGAACATTGGCCAAAACCTTCACGCCGAGCGGCGTCCCATAACTCTGCCAGTAGCCCGCGAGGAATTCGCTCTTGAAGCGAGCCATGTCGACGCCCACCGGACATTCCGCCTTGCACGCCCGGCATTCGAGGCACAGATCCAGCGTGTCGTAAACGCCGCGCTCATCGAGCTCAGCTTCGCTCAGACGTCCTGTCATCGCAAGACGCAGCACGTTGGCGCGCCCGCGTGTGACGTCCTTCTCTTCGCGGGTCGCCATGTAGGACGGGCACATTGTGCCCTCCAGCTTTTTCCTGCACGCGCCCAGCCCGCTGCACATTTCGACCGCGCCGCCCATCCCGCCGTACTCCGAGAAATCGAAGTACGTCACGGGATTCGGCGTGACGTAGCCCGCGCCGAAGCGAAGGTTCTCGGTCAGACCGGGGCTGTCCACAATCTTGCCGGGATTCAGAATGCCCTGCGGATCAAAGGTACGCTTGACGGTTCGGAACGCCTCATAGAGTACAGGCCCGAACATCTTCCGCATGAACGGACTTCGCACCAGTCCATCGCCATGCTCGCCCGAAAGCGCGCCGCCGAACTCCAGCACGAGATCGGAAACCGCAGTGGCGATGCTCTCGAATTTCCGCACGCCCTCGGCGGTTTTCATGTTAACCACGGGCCGCACGTGCAGGCAGCCCACGGAAGCGTGCGCGTAAATCCCCGCGCTCGTATCGTGTCCGCGGATCAATTCCAGAAACCGGCTGATGAAATCACGCAGACGCTCGGGCGCGACGGCCGTGTCCTCCACAAAAGAGAGCGATTTCGCATCGCTCTTCATCGTCATGGAAAGGCCGAGCGCCGATTCCCGCAGATTCCACACTCGCGCCTGCTGCGCCAGCTCGAGCGCATGGAAAAAGTGATAACCGAAGCCGCGCTGCCGCAAATCCTGTTCGAGGGCGTTGAGCCGCGGCGGCAGATCGTCCTTGCGATCCGCGTAAAATTCCACGCACAGAATTGCCCCGGGCTCGCCCTCCACAAATGTCTCGCGCACGCGCTGCAGGTTCGGACTGAGCTTCGTGTGGTTCAGGATGAAGCTGTCCATTACCTCAACCGCGGAAGGCTTATGGTCCAGAATCAGCGGCGTCGCTTCGAGCGCCTCCAGTACGTCATGGAACTGGATGACGAGCACCGCCTTCTCTTTCGGCAGCGGCACGAGATTCAGCTTCGCTTCGAGAATCACCGCGAGCGTGCCTTCCGAGCCCACAATCATCTTCGCGAAGTTGAACGGCTCGCGCCCGGGAATAAAATCGTCCAGATTGTAGCCGCCGACGCGCCGCAGCACTTTTGGATAGCGGCGATCGATTTCCGCCGCATGTTCCGCGCTCAGCCAGCGCACCGTGTTTTCGCACGCCGCATGCAGCGAACCCGGCTCGGCGGCACACTCGGCGCCGAGCCGCGCAATCGAGCCATCCGCCATCACGACTTCCAGCTCGATCACGTGATCGATGGTCTTACCATAGAGCACCGATCGTGCTCCGCTCGAATTGTTCGCGATCATTCCGCCGACCGTCGCGCGGCTCGCGGTGGAAACATCGGGCGCGAATCGCAGCCCGTGCGGACGAAGCGCGGCATTCAGCTCATCGAGCACAATTCCCGGCTCGACCCGCACCCATCGCTCCTCGGCATTCAGTTCCAGAATTCGGTTGTAATACTTCGATGTGTCGATCTGCAGCCCGGCGCCGATCGCCTGGCCCGCCTGCGATGTGCCGCCGCCGCGCATCGTCAGGGGAACGCGGAACTCCGCGCACGCCCGCACCGCGGCGATCAGATCTTGGCGCGACTTCACGATCACCGCGCCGAGAGGCTCAATCTGATAAACGCTCGCGTCGGTGGAATAGAGCGCGCGCGTCACCGCATCGAAGCGAACTTCGCCTTTGATGGTGGATTCGAGCCGTTCGCGCAGTCCGGCCGTCATTCCGTCAGCGCTGCCATCGCCGCCGCCGCGCCGCCCTTGGTGTGCGGCACGCCCGCCAGTTGCAGCCCCATCTCGACGCCGCACAGCGTTCCCATCAGCATCAGGTCGTTGAAGCTCCCAAGGTGGCCGATCCGGAATACTTTGCCCGCCAGCTTGCCGAGCCCAGCGCCGAGCGACATGTTGAAATGCTTCAGAATCGTAGCGCGCAGATCGACTTCGCTGAATCCGTCCGGCATCACCACCGCTGTGGCCGAACTGCTGTACTCTGCCGGCAGGACCGCGAAGATCTCGAGGCCCCAGGCTCGTACCGCGCGCCGCGTTGCCTCACCGTGCCGCCGGTGGCGCCGGAAAACATTCTGGAGTCCTTCTTCTTCCAGAATCATCTTCGTCGCTTCACGCACTCCGAACAGAAGATTGGTGGCCGGCGTGTAGGGATAAAAGCCTTTCTGATTCTGTTCGCGCATTTCTTCCCAGCGCCAGTAACTCTTCGGCAGATTCGCGGATTTCGTGGCCTCCCACGCCTTCGCGCTCACCGCGTTGAAGCCAAGCCCCGGCGGCAGCATGAGACCCTTCTGCGAACCGGCGACCGCCACGTCGACTCCCCATTCATCGTGCCGGTAATCGATCGAGCCGAGCGATGAGACCGTGTCCACCATCAGCAGCGCCGGGTGTCCAGCCGCATCCAGCGCGCGCCGCAGGGCTGGGATGTGGCTCGTGACGCCGGTAGAGGTCTCATTGTGAACTGCGAGCACGGCGCGAATCTCATGCGCCGAATCCCTCCGCAGCCGCGCTTCGAGTTCGGCTGCGTCCGCGCCGCGATGCCAGTCGCCGCCGAGCGTTTCCACCTGCAGTCCGAAGTTCCGCGCCGCGCGCGCCCAGAGCGCCGCGAACTGCCCGCAATCGAACGAGAGAACCTTGTCGCCGGCGCTCAGGGTATTTACAAGCGCGGCTTCCCACGCGCCTGTGCCGGAGCCGGGGAAAATCATGACATCGCCCTTCGTCTGGAAGATCGCCTTCATGCCGGCGATACAATCAAACGCCAGTTCGGCGAATGCCGGGCCGCGATGGTCGATCGTCGGATTCGCGATGGCGTGCAGCACGCGATCCGGAACATTGGTGGGTCCGGGGACCTGCAGAAAGTGGCGTCCAGGCTGATATGGCATACGATCGCCAGTTTACAATGAAGCCCGTATATGACCGTGAATTTCCAGAAAGCGCTGAAGATCGCGCAGTCTCTCGGTGATGTGGAGGAGGCGACCTCGTATGGGACGCCCGCAATCAAACTTCGCGGGAAACTCGTCGCGCGCCTGAGGGAGGATGGCGATTCGCTGGTTGTCGGCACAACGTTCGAAGAGCGCGCCGAGATGATGGCTGCCGACCCCGAGACGTACTACATCACGGACCACTATCTCAACGCGCCCTGGGTTCTCGTGCGCCTCTCGAAAGTGCGTCCGGATGCTCTGCGCGATCTCCTCGGCCGCTCGCTGAAACTCGCGCAGCAGGCCAGGGGAGCGAAACCGTCGAAACGCGGGGGGCGCTAGTCCGCTACCAGCGCAGCAGCACGAGTTCGGAGCAGAACGCCGGTCCCATGGCAGCCAGGATGCTCCAGGTGCCGGGCGCGGGCCGCTTCGCCATCGTCTTCTCGAGAACCATGAGCACGGAGGTCGACGAGAGATTCCCCATCTCGCCGAGCGCCTCCCAGGACGCCCACAGCGGTTCGTCGCCGATCCCGAGCGCCTGCGCGGTGGCCCGTAGAATTTTCGGCCCGCCGGTGTGCAGCATCCAGCAGCCGATGTCCGCGCGCGTGAGTCCGTTTTCGCCGAGCAGCTTATCGAGATCCCGTCCGACATTGCCGGCGATCACATTCGGCACTTCGGGCGAGAGCACAATCTGGAAACCGGTGGCCGAAATGTCCCAACCCATCACGTCTTCCGTGTCGGGATAGAAGGTCGGTTGTGTCGCGATAATCTCGGGCCCCGCGGTGTTGTTCTTTGCCGCCGCCGTATCGCTGCCAGCCACGATCACGGCCGCGCCGCCATCGCCGAACAGACCGGTCGAAATCAGATTCGCCATCGAGAGATCTTCGTGCTGGATGGTGAGAGTGCAGAGCTCCACGGAGAGCAGCAGAGCGTACTTATTCGGATAAGCGCGCACGTAATCGGCGGCTAGCGAAATTCCCGCGGCGCCCGCCACGCATCCGAGCCCGAATACCGGCACGCGGCGCATGCCGGTCGAAAGCTGCAGTTTGTTGATGAGCCGCGCGTCGATCGATGGGCTCGCGATTCCCGTCACCGAGACGAAGAAGAACGCCGAGATCTCGCTCTTGTCGATTCCGGCCTGGGCGACGGCCGCTGGAATCGCTTTCTCGCCGAGCTCGATGGCCGTCCGGATCCAGACGTCATTTGCCTCGCTGAAGCGCAGCCCGGGATACTCCTCGATCGGCAGCGACAGATAGCGCCCGTTCACGCCGACGTTGCTGTGCAGCAGTTCGAACTTCCGGCGCTCCGGAAGACGATCGCCCCAATACGCTACGAACGCGTCACAAAGCGTTTTTTGATCATAGTGGTACTTCGGAAACGCGCTGGCAGCGCCGACAATCCTCATTTCGCGATAACGAGCCTTTCGAGTTCTTCGCGATACAGGTGATTGCCCGGATACTCCGACGAGAGCCACTGGAGCTTCTGTTTCGCGCCTTCCCGATTATTGTCTCTCAGGTCCGCGATTGCCAGCAGAAGTCGGGCGTAGGGCTTGAAGTAATGGCCCTTGTCGGCGGTGATTTCGCAGTTCTGGAGACCGACCTCGCGGCTGGTCTGCGCGCCGCCCAGCCGCAGGAACCAGCGGAGCGCGACGTTCTTCTGGCTGAGCAGATAATTCTCGATTCCCTGCGCGATATAGGCGTCAAAGACATCCGGATGAACCGAAAGCAGCTTCTGGGCGAGTTGCCGGCTCCCTTTCACCTCGGAAAGCGCGGCCAGATGCCGCCGGTCGATCATGGCATCGTAGTTCGCATGCAGCCCCAGGCTCATCGTGGAGGCAAGCATCGCATCGGCGTCGGTCGGAGATTGTTTGAGCTTCGCCGCGGCCACCTTATCGCCCAGATCGAGCGCCGCATCGAACTTCTGGCGAATGGCGGGGTCGCCCTGGGGTTTGTTGATCACGAAGTAGCTTTCATCCTTCGTCAGATAATCCGACCTCAGAATGCCCAGCCGGTCGAATTCGGTGAAAAGATAGGCTGCCGCGTCCGACACCGGCCCCATGGCGTCCGTTGGGTTCGTTTTTTCGAATTGGCCAAATGCCTGGTGGGCGGCAGTGAAGTTGAGGTTGTACATCTGCCGATACCCCTGATCCAGCAGCGTTTCCGCGCCAAAGCAGCAGGGGAGGAGAGCAGGGACCAGAAGGAGCAGCGGGGCTCTGGCCAGCAGCGGGGTCCGGTTCGCCATTCTACCATTGTAGACGAATAGCCGCAAAATGTGGTTGCGGAAAGATTTAGGGCCCCGCGCTACAGTAGAAAGTTGATCAAAGCCGTTATTTTCGATCTGGGCCGCGTCATCGTGCCTTTTGACTTCGCCCGAGGTTACAGCCGTATCGCCGAACTCACCGGTCTGGAGCCCGCCGAGATACCGGGCCGGATTCGCCCCACAGGGCTGGTCGAACGCTTCGAATCGGGCGCCATCGAGCCGCGCGAGTTTGTGCGGCAACTCTCGGAAGTCCTCGGCCTTTCCTGCAGCTATGAGGAGTTCTGCGACATCTGGAGCTCCATTTTTCTGCCCGCCACGCTGATTCCGGAGGAAATGCTGGTGAAGATTGCGGCCCGCTACCGGCTGGTGCTGCTTTCGAACACCAACGTGATCCACTTCGACATGATCCGGGCGAACTATCCGCATCTCCGGCATTTTCACGCCCTGGTTCTTTCGCACGAGGTCGGGGCCATGAAGCCTTCGCCGCGGATCTACGAACAGGCGGTCGCGGCCGCAGGTTGCCGGCCGGAGGAATGCTTCTTCACCGATGACATCGCGGAATACGTGGAAGGGGCTCGCCGATACGGTATCGACGCCGTACAGTTCCAGTCCGCCGAGCAGATCGCACGCGAACTGCGCCAGCGGAACGTGCTGGTCTGACCTAGCCGTCCAGCAGGCCCCCGTGCCCCAGACAGGCCACTTCCCATCGCGAAATGCGATAGCGGGCCATCATGGGCGGCAGCAGGAGATCCACTACATTCGGCCGCAGCGACCGGAAGCAACCGGGCGCCGAAACCACCGGGATATCGTTCTTATAGCCCAGCAGCAGCAGATGGCCGGGTTCCACGGGCGCCAGATACCGCTCGATCGGGCAGCCGACCTGGGTCATGGCGCGGCCAACGGCGTCGTCCGGGCCCGCTGGCGCCGTGGTGGAGGCAATTAACACCACGGTCGATCCGTGGTTCACCAGGTACTGGATGGCCCGCGAAACCTGATCGTCTGTCTCGACGCTGGTAATTCCCTGGTGTGAGAAAACGCCGAACCGCTCCAGCTTCTGTCGAACAATGGGCTCAAACAAGGTGCGGGCGCGTTCGCCATCCAGCGCATCGCAATAAACCACGCCGATGCGTGCGCGTGGCACCGGCCGAGCCTGCAAAAGCGGACCTTTTTCCTTTAATACGCCCACGGATTTTTCGAAATCCGCGCGGGAGACGGCAAAGGGCGCGCTCTTTACGGTGGCGATCCGCTGCCCGCGCGACGCCATGCTGAAGTTCAGCATGGTCGCGATCACCACTCCGGACGTGCCATTCACCTGGCGAAGCAGGTTCTCATCCACCAGCATGCAGACCGTTTCGGTGGCGATCAGATTGGCGCGGCCACCCGGAAGTACCTGAACCTCGTAAGATCCGCAGGCGAGTTCCGCGGCCACTCCGCAGACGGCGTCATCTTCGTGAATCTCGCCTTCTTCCAGCTCCGCCACCCACACTTCCTTCATGCCCTCCATTTCGAGCGCCCTGATGTCTTCAGCGCGCAGCAGATGGCCCTTCGACATGAGTTTCTTGCCGCCGGGCCGAAAGATCGTCGTCGAGAGGATGCGCCCCGTGCCTTCCTGAATATCGACCGTCTGAGCTCGCATGATCCTGGTCCTCCGGCTTTCCAACAGTGACGCCGCCCGCGGGCGTCCCTGGTCTGCCCTGCTTAATCAAACAGATTAACAGGTCATTTTGCATTAAAGAATATTTCGTTTGCATAAAATACCACACTATTTACCAATTGCACAACATTTGTCCAGGAAAATGGGTCCAATGGTTCTACGTATTATCCCTGGGTACCGTATCGTGTAATCTCAAAAGCGGAGGTTGCGGCATGTCTCTTCGTCCCGTCAAGCGGTTGATTCATTCGAAGCCCACAATAGAAGGCGCGGGGGTTCACCTGCGCCGGGCGTTCGGGTTTGGCAATACATCGGATTTCGACCCATTTCTGCTGCTCGATGATTTCCGGAATGACGTGCCGGCCGAGTATCTGAAGGGGTTTCCCTGGCATCCGCATCGCGGAATTGAGACCGTGACGTACGTTCTGGCCGGAAAGGTGGAGCATGGCGACAGCATGGGCAATCGCGGCGTCATCGGGGCGGGCGATGTGCAGTGGATGACCGCCGGCAGCGGCATCATCCACCAGGAAATGCCCAAAGGCGACGAAGCTGGCCGCATGCACGGCTTTCAGCTCTGGGCCAACCTGCCATCCTCTCTCAAAATGACTGCGCCACGGTATCAGGAGGTGAAATCCGCGGATATTCCCGGCATTACCGATGACGACGGCACCTTCGCCCGCGTCATCTGTGGAAATTTCTGGGGAAAAACCGGCCCGGTTGACGGCATCGCCGCCGAGCCGACGTATCTCGACATCTCCGTCCCGCCCGGCCGCCGGAAGACCCTGCCGGTCGCGACCACACGGCACGCGTTCGCCTACGTTTTCGCCGGGAGTGGCAAGTTCTGCAATGCTTCGGGGCCGCTCGAAGTCCCGACGGAGCCGGCTGCCTGGTCCGATACGACCCCGCCGGTCGAAGCAGCGAACCGCTCGCTCGTCCTGTTCGATCGCGGCGATGAAGTGGTTGTCCAGGCGGGTGATGACGGCATCCGTTTCCTGCTCGTCTCGGGCAAACCGCTCGAAGAACCGGTCGCCTGGTACGGTCCGATCGTCATGAACACGCAGGCAGAGCTCCGCAATGCGTTCGACGAACTGGAGAAGGGCACTTTCCTGAGAACCGGCAGCCACTGAGGCCGGTCAGGGCGTGATGATCGCGTTACGCACGGCGTAGAGCACAATCTCAGCCGTATTGTGAAGACCCAGCTTCTGCATCATGTTGGTGCGGTGCGTATCGATCGTATAGGGGCTGAGGTTCAGGACCGCCGCCGCTTCCTTGTTGGATTTTCCCTCGGCGAGCAGGTGCAGCACCTCGCGCTCGCGCTCGGTCAGCAGGTCGTAGGTATTCCGCACGCCCTCGCGCCGCATCATTCCCACATGGTCTTCGAGAAGCGCATCGGCAATCACTTTGGAGAAGAACGGCCGTCCGGCTGCCACGGAAAGGATTGCGTTTGACAGCTCTTCGTCGGCGTTGTCTTTGATCAGGTATCCTTTTGCGCCCGCATCGAGCGCCTTCAGGATATAGGTCTCGTCCATATACATGCTGAGGATGATGATGCCGATGCGCGAGTTCTCGCGGGAAATCTGGCGGGCCGCTTCGAGGCCGTTGAGCAGGGGCATCGCCACGTCAATGAGCACGATATCCGGCAAAAAAATCTTCGCCAGGCGAACGGCTTCCCGCCCATCCGACGCCTCGGCCACCACTTCGGCGCCGGAGATCTTCGCGAGCAGCAGCTTCAGGCCCGCGCGCACAATTCCATGATCGTCTGCAATAAGAATTCGAGTCATCCGTTTTCCGCGTAACTGTATGCGGCTGCCTGTACTCCGGGCAGGCGAAATTCAATTCGTGTTCCGCTCCCGGGCGAGGAAATCACGCGAAGGCTTCCTCTCAGCTCCAGCAGCCGCTCTTCCATCCCGACCAGTCCCAACCCGGGGCGCCGGCCGGCGGGCGTTTTAAAACCCTGACCGTTATCGGAGACGCTGCCGACGGCCTCCACGCCGCTGAATCCAATAACGACATCGATCCGCCGTGCGCCCGAATGGCGCGCGGCATTGGTCATCGCTTCCTGAACCACGCGGTAGATGCAGGTGGACTCGGCATCCGGCAGTTTGTCCAGCGATGGATGGATCTGCGCCTGTACCTCAATTCCGGTCGATCGCTTCACGTCGCGAACCAGCCAGCCGAGCGCCGCCACGAGACCGAGATCGTCCAGCATGGAAGGGCGCAGCATGGTTGCGATATTCCGCACGACGCGCAGCGTCTGCTCCACAATTCCCTTGGCATGAGCCACACGTTCGTTGAATTCCTCTTCGCCCGCATCATGTGAAATACTGGCCAGCTCCATGCGCAGGCCGGTGAGCATCTGGCCAGCCTGATCGTGCAGTTCGCGTGAGAGCTCGCGCCGTTCCTGCTCCTGCGCCACGCGAATCTGTGCGGAAAGTCTCCGCAGCTCCGCATCGGCCGCGGCGGACTTCCGCTCGAGCGCCGCAATGTGCATGAGCGTCGTTGCGGCAATTCCGACGCCACACAGCAGCGCCAGCCCCGCCGTCCACGCGAGCAGCGAGCGAAAACGATTATCGGCGCTGGTAATACGGGCCCGTTCCGCGATGAAGTTGGCGGACATGAGCTGCTCGAGCTGCGTCGCGAGTTCCACAATTTCTTCCCGGTGTTTCACACGCTCCTGCAGGACCGCGGAACGCCGCGCGGCCTTTTCATCAGGAGACCAGTCGAGCGCGATCTGCGTGGGGTCCCAGTAATCGTTCACCTGGAGCCGCAGTTGCTCGATAGCCGCCTTTTCCGGCTGACTGGTTTCCGATTCGGCGAGTTTCCGGAAGCTGCGTTCGGTGCTGCTGCGGATTTCGTCGAATTGGCGCGAATAGCGTTCATCATGCGCGGGATCGCTGTCGAGCAGATAATCCCGCGTCAGGATGCCGCTCAGAAATACATTGGCGCGAATGGAGGCCAGGGCGTCGCCGGCCTCCAGATGGCTCTGGTGGAGCGCCGCGACCTCGCGCTGCGCATTTCCCGCAGCGCGCCAGACCGCGAAGGCGGCTCCGCCGGTAATCAGAAAAAGAGAGGCGAACGCCAGCGCCAGAAGAATCGATCTGCGCCTGAGCATCGTGGGTTTCCGTCTCCAGTTTCGCTCAAAGACACGCAGGTCGACAAACGCGGCCTACTTCCGCGCCGTCGGCTGGCCGCGCTCGAACTCGCGATTCTCCGTCACGACCGTGCCCGTCATCGGCGTCACTTCCACTTTCATGCCGGCGCCGTCGATCGTGAATTTGCGTTTCGTGACGACATCGCCCTTCGTCTCGAACTGTACGAGCTCGGAGCCGTCGTAGTAGAGGGACACCTTCGCCTTCTTGCCCGAGATTTTGATGTCGCAGTCATGGCCGTCCGTGGCGCAGGTGAAATCGGCGATGGGCGACGACCCTTCGATCTGCGTCATGTGCAGGCCGTTCGTACTGTTCTCAATGACCCAGCCGTGGCTGCCGCCGCTTTCGATCCAGGACCCCACGAGTTTGTCGCGGTCCGCCTGTTCGTCCGCGACGAGCGGCAGCGTGGCCGCCCCCAGTAAAGCAAATGCGGTGAATGCGTACATCGCGCGTCTCATCTCGTCCCTCCCTGCGGATTTACGGCGCCGCGGTGATGTGTGCGCGGCGGTTCTTCTGCCAGCACGCTTCGTCATGATCCGTGCAGACGGGACGTTCCTTGCCGTAACTCACCACGGTGAGCTGATTTTGCGGAATCCCCATGCTGATCAGAAACGATTCGGCGGCGTGAGCGCGCTTATCGCCGAGCGCGAGATTGTATTCGGCGGAGCCGCGCTCGTCGGTGTCGCCTTCGACGATGAGTTTCTGGCTCGGATAATTCTGCAGAATGGCCTTCACGACGTCGACGTCGCCTTTCAGCGCGGTAGTCGCATCGGTGCGAATGGTGGCTTTATCGTAATCGAACAGCGCGTCAGACAGGTGCGCCAGGCGCTGATTCAGTGTTTCGCGTTCCTGTGCGCTCATCGTTCTGGGAGCGGCTGGCGTCGCCGGGCGCGGAGTCTGCGCCACAGGCCTCGCGGCGGGCGCCGGACGCGGCGCGGGAGTGGATTGT
>CAZPZE010000479.1:0-5647 GCA_964590625.1 uncultured Solibacteraceae bacterium | reverse complement strand
CATAAATCTCGTACGCCGTCAGGATCAGATCTCTTAACTCAGCGCATTGAAGCGCGATCCTGCCGGGCGTTGTCCTGCCCCCGCCGCGCCCGCCCGCAGCGCAACTGTTATTGAGCTTGATAACCGCGGCTTCGAACTCCGGGTGCCCCGTCGACTGCGCGAAACCGACAGCCGCGATAGCTGCAAATGCGAACAGGCGAATCATTCTCCCACCTCCGCCGTTAACAGCTGAATTCTACGCCGTCGGCGCAGGCGGCTTCACCCCCGCAAGCGACGCCGTCGCCAGATTCCCGCCCAGCCCCATCGTCTCCACTGCTGACGACGGAACAATCACCATCGACCCGCGCTCCTTGATCGCCTCATACAGCATGTTCATCGCGCGCAGATGCAGTGCCGTCGGATTGTCCCGATACGTCGCCGCCGCTTCCGAAAACTTGTCCGCAATCTCCGTCTCCGCCTGCCCCAGAATGTTGCGCGCCTGCCGTTCCCGCTCCGCCTGCGCCTGGCGCGACATCGCGTCTTCCAGCGCCTGCGGAATCTGCACATCGCGAATCTCCACCGACTGCACCGTGATCCCCCACGGATTCGTCTTCTGATCCAGAATCCGCTGCAGCTCGTGACCCAGCGATTCCCGCTCCGTGATCATCTGCGCCAGCTCATGCCGCCCAATCGATTCCCGCAGCGCCGTCTGCGCGCTCAGCCGGATGGCCTCATCGAAATCCTGCACCTCGAGAATCGACTTCTCTGCGTTCCACACCAGCCAGAACACCACCGCATCCACATTCACCGGCACCGTGTCGCGCGTCAGCGTCGATTCCGCCGTCACGCTCGAGGTGCGCACACGTTGATCCACTGTGCGGCTGAGCTGGTCCACGATCGGAATGACGAAGTACAGGCCAGGCCCACGGAGACCGACGTACCGGCCGAGGCGCAGCACGGCGACCTTCTCCCACTGATCCGCCACCTTGATCGAGAACAGAAACCATGCGCCAGCCACGGCTCCGGCAACGAGGAAGAGAGGCTTTCCCGTCAGAGCGGCGAGACCAACCCCGGCCCCAAAGCAAGCCACGGCGATTGCGGCCGCTATGCCGCTGACATGAACTGCGACCGCGTTCGAAGGTCGTGCGACGAACATTTATCTCTTCCTCTTTTCTGGTTTGTCCAGAGAAACAAGCTGCTGGATCAGCTCTTCCAGCGTGAAGCCCGCCGCTCCGGCGCTCGCCACGCATTCACCCGCCAGCTGCGCAAGCGCGCGCTGGCGTTCAGCTTTATCCGGCGCGGGGCTCCCTTCGCTGATAAACGTGCCGGTGCCCTGCTGCGTGTCGATAATCCCGCGAATTTCGAGCTCGCGGTAAGCCCGAATCACTGTATTCGGATTGATGGAAAGATCGACGGCGAGCTGCCGCACCGTCGGAAGCTGATCGCCGCTCCGAATCGCCCCCCGCGCAATCCCCGCCGTCACGCGGTCGATGATCTGGCGATAAACGGGCACGCCGCTGCGGTCGTCAAGCGCGATCCGGAAAGTTTCCGCTCTGGATTCCCGTCCGCTCATCTGGAACTATAATGTACTAGTTTTATATATCACTGTCAATAGAGCGCGAGCGTGCCCGTCACGCTGCACAACCGGACACCGCCCTCGGATAGACTACTCAAGAGGAGAAACCAACCATGAGAGTTGCGACTACCGTATTAGTGACGTTATCCTGCGCAGCCCTGGCGTTCGCACAGGGCGCTCCGCCCGCCAGCGGACGCGGCGGCGGAAGAGGCGGCCCACGCCTTCAGTTCTCAGTAACCTCGAATGCGTTTCCGGATGGTGGGATCATCCCGATGCTGAACGCCGGCCGAGGTGACAATAAGTCCCCTGATTTCGAGTTCCACTGGAATCTCGGAACCAATCCGACCAGCACTCCCGACAGCGTCAAGACCTACGCCGTGATTCTCCACGACGTCGAGAATTCTTCGAACAAGACCACCACGGACACGCTGCACTGGGCGGCGTTCAACATTCCCGGCACCGCGAAAGGCCTCGCCGCCGCGCTTGGCACCGGCGATCTGCCGGATGGCACCCGTAACGGCCCCGGCATCATGGCCGGACGCGGCACACCTGGCTATTTCGGACCCGGCGCCCCCGCGGGACCGATCCATCACTATATATTCGAGTTCTACGCGCTCGATACGAAGCTCGATCTCCCCGCGAACACCACCCGCGACGAGCTTCTGAAAGCGATGGATGGCCACGTCGTCGGCAAAGCCGCATACACCGGCCGCTTCCCTGGGCCGGGTGAGTAGCAGTAAAAGGGCGGACCTGCCGGTCCGCCCCCTCACGCATCAATCCTGAGAAAACGGGTGGTATTCCAACTTGCAGCTGACTTCTGTTCCGCGGGAGTCTCGCCACAACCCCCCGGCGCATGGATCCGTTCTCTGCTATCGTGAACCCATGAAAAGCACTTTCGATGAACCGAAAATGCAGCAGTTCAACGTCTTTGGCGTGACGCAGCTTTCGCCGGAGACGTTTCTCGACGGTGTCCTGGGTCTGGATGTCGTTCACATCCTGGGGAATTCCACTTCCGAAATTCATCGCCACAACTTCTCGGACAACGTTGTCTACATCCTCCAGGGGAGTGGGAAAGTCGTGCTGGACGGCCAGGAGCATCCCGTCCATCCCGGACTCCGCATCTCCATACCTCGTGGCGTTGCCCACGGCTTCAGTACCACCGAATCAGAGCTCCTCTTCGTTTCGGCGCAGATCCCGCCCATCCTCGATAAAAAGACCGGCGCGTTCGACCGGGAAATTTTGTCGGAATAGCCAGATCCTCCCACCGCGCAGCCGAAAATTACAAAACAAACCCAAGCGACCGATTCGCAAAAACGAACCCACTTCGAAGCCACCGCGTACCGGTACCCTCGCCTCGAAAAATTGTTTGGAAACGAACTTTTGGCTCCGTTACCATTTACTTACATGGAGGGAAGAATGTCTTTCCGATGCACAGCGGCAGGCATTGCTTTGATAGCAGCACTGTCGTGCACCGCGCAGGCGGCCACTCTGGACGCTTACTGGACACTCGACAACACAACGGCCGATTCCTCGGGGAACGGAAATACGCTCCATCTGAATGGCTCACCCTCGTACGGAACGGGCGCGGTGGGCGGCGCGTTGGATCTGACAGACGGTCAATCGGCGAATACTATCGCACCGCCGTCGTTCAATCTCATGGCGTCGGACTTCACGATTTCCCTCTGGGCGAACTTCAGCTCACTCGATGCCGGTGGCGCAAGCAGCTTGCCGAATACCCTGATTGCCCAGGATAACGGCGGTGGAAGTCAGCAGAAATGGGTGCTGTACTACGACGCAAGCGATCATTCCCTCGGTTTTCATGTGAACGCCGGTGGGCCCTCTTATTTCGATGAGGCCTCCATCGGAAGCTCGAATCCCGAGCTGAATACGTGGAACATGCTGACCCTGACATACAACGCCACCACGCACGGGCTGAACATGTATTACAACGGATCGTTTATCGGCGGCAACGGCGCTCTGTTCACCTCGAGCCCTACGGCCGATATCACGCTCGGCATTGCGGAAGGCATCGGGCAGTTGCACGGCGCGATCGATGACGTTCGGATTTACAACGGCGCCCTCTCGGCCACGGAAGTTTCGGATCTTTATTCCGGAACGACGACCGGCGTGCCGGAACCGGGAACCTGGGCGATGCTGTTCGGCGCCGCGCTGTGCGCGCTGGCTGTGCCCCAGAATCGGGTGCGGGCGGTGCGGTTCTTCCAGAGTTTTTAATTCTTCAGCATCGAGCTTCAGCGAAAGCGCCGGCGCGGCCGAGATTGACGAGTTCCGCCTCCCTGTAGTATCACGCCCCGCCGGACAACCTAAAAATACGATAGGATTAGTAGCCACGATGCGTGCGATGTTTCTCCTCCTGATTCCCGCCGCATTCGCGCAGACCGGGACGCATTTTGAAGTGGCATCGGTGAAACCGGTAACGATGAGCGCTGCCGAATTCCACCAACAAAAGACCGGCGCCTTCATTTCTGGTGGGCAGATTCCGGCCGGTGGCGCGATTTTCGCCAGAGGCTTGCGGGTGGAAGGCGCCAATGTGACGATGAAGCAACTCATCGTACGGGCGTACGAGATCGATTCACGCCAGATTGCCGGCCCGGCCTGGGTGACGGCAGGCGAGGTGCTGTTTACGATCCATGCGTTGATGCCGGAGGGCTCGACCGGGAAACAACTGCCGGAGATGATGCGCTCGCTTCTTGCGGAGCGGTTTCACCTGGTTTTTCATTGGGCGTCTGTGGATCAGCCCGCCTGGGCACTGGTCGTTGCAAAGAACGGCCCAAAGCTTAAGAAGCCTGCCGATATCGATGACTCCGCCTGCGAAGAATGGGCGAACGCACTCGGCGGCTCCCAGGTCTGCCGGAAATCGCAGGAGACTGCACAGGGAACCGTCACGACCCGGATAATGAAGAACTCCGCGTACGGTCCGAGTCTCATGTCGATGTCGGGAGCGGAATGGCATCACGAATATTACCGGATGACCATGGCGAAGATGGCGCAGTTTGCGGAGAAGGCGATCACGCCGGGCGGCCGCAATAGCAGTGACGTCGGGCCGACTGGACCTCTGACGCCGGTGGTCGATCACACCGGCATCGAAGGCGAATGGCACGTCGTCCTTGATATCGATATGAGTGATCCAGGCGTGCGCTTCGCAACTTTGCAGTCGTCTCTCGAGCGCCAGGGTTTGCGTCTGGAGAAGACGACTGTGCCGTTGCGGAAGCTCGTAATCGATAGCATTGACCGCACGCCGACAGAGAATTGAATGCGCACCGCAGCTCTGTTTCTTGCGATAGTTTCCGGCGCCTTTGCACAGAGGGGGGCCCATTTCGATGCCGCGTCCGTGAAACCTGCACCGCCCGGTGGTCTCAACCAGAGGGAAGAGATCGACGCCTCCCGCTTCTCCGTGCGGGCGATTCCGTTGAGCACTCTCATCATGCAGGCGTTCGACGTCAACCAGTACCAACTCAGCGGCGCTCCGGGATGGATGTCGAAGAACCTGTATGCGATCAACGCATCGATCTCGGGGCCCTCGGATCACGCCCACTTGATGGAGACGCTTCGCATTTTGCTGGCCGAGCGATTCCATCTGCAGACTCACTTCGAGACCCGGCAGACAAAGGTCTATGAACTCGTGTCCGACAAAGGAGGTGTGAAAACCACCACCGAAGGACTGCAGGTCGCGCATACGATGCCGGAGTTGACGAAATTCCTCAACCGCCTAATCGGCCCCGCCTCGCTCAACTGGCCCGTTATCGACCGCACGGGGCTTTCGGGCCAGTACGACATTCGGCTCAAGATGGAAATAAGAGCCGACCCCGATGGACGCAGTGGAACATGGTCGGTCGACTATCTCACCGAATTACCGCGGCAGCTTGGCTTACGCCTGCAGCCTGGCTACACGTTCCTCGTGATCGATCGTGTCGAGGAACCGACACCAGAATAGACGGCGCCGTTCCAGAATCTCAAGACTCTATTTTTCAGCCTGGTCAACTACCTCGATCCAGCCAATCCTCTCCCGGGTCGTTTGCTGTGTTCTGATGAAGTCAGGAAGCTGCAATAAACAAGCGCCGGAACGAGAAGATG
>CAZPZE010000478.1:0-1894 GCA_964590625.1 uncultured Solibacteraceae bacterium | reverse complement strand
ATCCAGTCGGGCTTGGCCATGGAGCTGACCATTTCGTTGTAGACTGTACCTTTTTCGTCGAGGCGCAGTTGATGGGTAGAGGGGTCCTCGGAGACTCCGAAGTTGCGGACTTCGCGGGCGATTTCGTCGTCGGAGTAATCGGGATGGAGGAGGGCGTTCAGCTGGGTCTGGAGACCGGTGTAGAAGACTTCGAGTCCGGCGTTGGTGTTGAAGTGATAGCAGGTGCGCCACTGCATCGTGAAGGCGCTCGAAAGTGAAAGGGTCATACTCTCACGCGCGGCAAGAGCGCGGCCGACGTTGCCTTTGCCGACGAGGAGGTGTTCCTGCGTGTGGGGCTCGCCTTTATCGGAGATGGGGAAGCTGTTGACCCAGGTGAACGCCTGCGGAACCGACTGAACCCGGATGAGATCCAGTGTGAAGCCGGTCTTTTCGTGGATGAACCGCGCTCCGAAGGGGTGACCGGCGTCGTCGAGGTAGACAGCGGCGGCGCGAAAGCCGTGGCTTAGGGTTTGTGGTGTAACATCTTCAAAAGACGCCGGTTCGTTGGCCTGGGATATGGTGGTCAGCATGAAGAGCAGCGCGAGGGGGGGCAGGAACTTCATTGAGGTTGCTGTCTGATTTTAGCGCGTAAAGTGAGGTAACATTCACGGATACCAGTCGTCGAAAGCGCACGGCTATGATCAGAGCCACGATTAAAATTCTGCTGGCGGTGCTCCTTCTGATTGGAGCCGGGAAGCTGATTCGCGGCGAAGGGGCCAAGGCGAAGCTACCGTCGTTCGATGTGATTTCGGTGAAGCCGAGTGCGCCGGATGCGCGGCCGCAGTCGATTTTCCCGCTCGGGCCGGGTGACGTTTATGTGAAGAGCGGCGGGCGTTTCGCGGCGGAGGGATACCCGCTGGCGACCTATCTGGCGTTTGCGTTTCATCTGCTGGGGAGCGAGATGGACGCTGTCGCCGCGCAGCTTCCCGGCTGGGCGTTGAGCGATCCGTTCACAATTGAAGCGCGCACGGACGGCGATCCGGCGAAAGACACGAAAGACCAGATGCGGCTGATGATGCGGTCGCTGCTGGCGGAGCGTTTCGGGCTGAAGAGCCATTACGCAATACGGGAGGTTCCGATCTTCGGGGTGACACTCGCGAAGAAGGGGAAGCTCGGGCCGCGGTTGCGGGCTCACTCTGAAGCTGGTTCGCGCTGCACGATCGTGCTTACCGCGGGAACGACGCAGACCGGCGGGGCGACGGTGACGGGCGGGTACCCAACACAATGCGGCGGAATGCTGCAGATGCAGCCAGGCACTCCGGGGCGTTTCCGGTTCGGGGCGAGAGACGTGACGATGGCGTTCATCGCAAAGCAGCTCACGTCGCTGGGCGATTTGGGACGGCCGGCGGTGGATCACACAGGCCTCACCGGAACATTCGACTTCGTTCTGGAGTTTGTGCCAGAGATCAGCCAGCTTCCGGGACGCGATTTTAGTCCAGACCCTTATGGGCCAACGTTCCTGGAAGCCGTGCGGGAACAACTCGGGCTGAAACTGGAGTCCACCAAAGGGCCGAGCCAGTTCCTCGTCATCGATCATGTGGAACATCCCACAGTAAACTGACGGCTGAACTCGCGAGTTTGGTAATCCATATGCCAGGCTGAAAGAGTGCCTGGGTTGAGTGGCGTTTCGCACGCGTGGAGGGCGCTGCGCCACCGCAATTTCCGTCTCTTTTTCTTCGGACAAAGCATTTCGCTCATCGGGAGCTGGATGACGCGGCTTGCGACGACGTGGCTGGTCTACCGGCTGACGCATTCGGCGCTGCTGCTCGGCGTGGTGAGCTTCGCCGGTCAGATTGTGACGTTTCTGGTGGCGCCGTTGGCCGGAGTGCTGATTGAACGCATGGATCGCCGCAGG
>CAZPZE010000477.1:0-4119 GCA_964590625.1 uncultured Solibacteraceae bacterium | reverse complement strand
CGTTGAGCTGACTGTTACTAATTGCTCGTTCGGCTTGACCATAAAATTTATTTTTAACGCAGGATGCCGTTGATTCGGCTTGCGCCGCAGTGGTTCAAGTGGCCCGTCAATATTCAGACAAGGATCCAATCAGATCTGTCTGCCGCCTGAGCGAACAGCCGTCAAACATGACGGCGTTGTGAGCGGTTCAGACAAACGATTCTGGGTGACCATAGCGAGAGGGATCCACCCGTTCCCATCCCGAACACGGAAGTTAAGCCTCTCAGCCCCGATTGTACTGCACGCGTTGGTGTGTGGGAGACCAGGAAGTCGCCCGGTTAATTCTGAAAAAGCCCAGCCAGAAATGGCTGGGCTTTTTGTTTGTCCATCGAGACGCTATACTTGTATAGCAATGCTCGCTATTCGCCTTCCCGAAGACGTCGAAAAGCGCCTGGATGCGCTCGCTCGCCGCACCGGCCGGACTAAGACCTTTTACGCCCGTGAAGCGATCATGGAACATCTGGATGATCTCGAAGATCTCTACCTGGCGGAAGAGGCCCTCAAACGCATCCGGCGTGGTGAAGAAAAAACAATCCCATTGAAAGACATCCTGACCCGCTATGGCGTGGAGGGTTGAGCTCTCAGAGGGTGCGGATCGGCAACTCAATAAGCTTGATCCGCAAATTTCGAGGCGCCTCATCACTTTCCTGCGCGATCGCCTGGAGAAGCTCGAAGATCCACGGAGTATCGGAGAGGCTCTCCATGGTTCGGAACTCGGCGCACTCTGGCGATACCGCGTCGGCGATTACCGCCTGATTGCTGAAATCCAGGATAATCTCCTGATCATCCTCGTTGTCCGCATCGGACACCGCCGGGAGGTCTACCGTTGAGTCACCTGTCTCTTTCCGAAGACGACCTCGCGTTCCAAACCACCGTCCTGAAATTCGCTCGCGAGCGCATCGCGCCGCACGTGCGCGCGATGGACGAATCCGCCGTTTTCCGCAAAGACCTGCTCCACGAAATGTTCGAGCTCGGGCTGATGGGCATCGAGATCCCGGAAGAATTCGGTGGACAGGCCGGCAGCTTCTTTCAATCTGTTCTCGCGGTCGAAGCTCTGGCGACCGTGGATCCATCCGCCGCCGTGATCGTCGATGTCCAGAACACCATCGCGAATAACATCCTCCTCCGCTGGGGCACGCCGGAGCAGAAACAGCGTCACCTCCCGCGGCTCGCCACAGACACCGTCGCCTCCTTCGCGCTCTCCGAAGCCGGCGCCGGCTCCGACGCTTTCGCCCTCACCACCCGCGCGATCGCAGACGGCGACCACTTCCGCATCACCGGCCGCAAGCTCTGGATCACCAATGCCGCGGAAGCCGGCCTCTTCTTCCTCTTCGCCAACGCCGCGCCCGACCAGGGCTATCGCGGCATTACCTGTTTTCTGATCGAGCGCGACACGCCCGGCTTTAAAGTCGGACGCAAGGAGGACAAACTCGGCATCCGCGCCTCCTCCACGTGCGAACTCCTCCTCGACGATTGCCGCATACCGGCCGCGAACGTCGTCGGCGAAATCGGCAAAGGCTATAAGATTGCGATCGAAACGCTGAACGAAGGACGTATCGCGATCGGCGGCCAGATGACCGGACTGGCGCAGGGCGCTCTCGACCACGCCATCGCCTACGCGAAGCAGCGCAGGCAGTTCGGCAAAGCGATCGCCGAACATCAGGGCGTTCAGTTCACGCTTGCCGAAATGGCGACCGACGTCGAAGCCGCCCGTCAGCTCGTCTATAGCGCCGCGCATCTCCGCGACGCCGGCCGTCCCTTCGTCAAAGAGGCTGCCATGGCGAAGCTCTTCGCATCTCAGATCGCGGAAATCGTGGCGTCGCGCGCCGTCGAAATCTTCGGTGGCGTCGGCTTCACGAAGGATTATCCCGTCGAAAAGCTCTACCGGGACGCCAAAATCGGCCGCATCTACGAAGGCACCAGCAACATGCAGAAGCTGGCCATAGCAAAAGAACTGCTGCGGTGACGTATGAACCCGCGAAAGCTCGTGGCCATCGATATTGTGTTTCTCGGCGCGAAGCTGATCATGGCTGAGTATGCGCTCGGCGTGGTTGTCTCCATCGCCCTCGGCGTGATCACCCTCAGGCGCAACGCTTCCGGCTGGCAACTATTCCTCGGTGTTTACCTCATTCTGATGGGAATCAACTACGTGCCGCTGCTGATCCACGCCGTCGGCCTCGCCGGCGCCGGAAGCGCCCGCGCCGAAGTTGGGGAGGAGCTGAATAACAAGCGCGCGGCTATGTCGAAATACAGGCGCCAGTCGCTATGGATTCTGGTTCCACTGTTCGTCGCGATAACCGCTCTGCGGCAACGCGGCTGGAACTCCTCACGGCTCTAAAACTCACTGTGCTTCCGGCGTTCCGCCGTCTCCCATGGATCGAGATCGCTGCCTCGCGTCACAAGTTCCGCACTCCGGATGCTGCTCCGGAATACCCCAATCGTGGACATGCCGCGGCTCACCACCCGGCCATCGGCGATCCGGCTCACATACAGGCATGGCGTCTCGCTCCCCGATTTCGTGACGGAGAAAACCGCCCCCGTCGCCTCCAACTCCGTGCCATTCCGGCAACGGAACCGGTCCCCCGGATGCGGCATCGTTTTCGGATCTCGCATCCTACCCCCCTTCAATGCGTCATCGCATAAATAATGTAGTCGATCCCGTACCGGTACGCCAGCTCCGTCATCTGCTCCGGATACTCCGGAACATCGGCAAACTCCCACGCATCCCCCACATCCGTGTTGTAATTCACCGCCACCACCATCCGCCCCTTGTCATCCGCGATCGAAAACCACATCGGCGTCGTCCCCGGCGGCTGGATCGGCTGCACCACGCCATTCGGTCCCAGCCGCAAATGCCGCGACCCCGGAATCCACACGCGGTCCTTATCCTGAATGTCGTACAGCACGTGCATCGCGGGATCCGTCTCTGCCAGCTCCGTGATCGGCTTCCCCGGAAGCGTTCGAGCCATCGTTTGCTCGAACACCGGCCACGAATCCGGATCCTGGCTCCAGAAATCGTCCACCACCAGGAACCCGCCCCGCGTCAGATACTCCCGCAGCCGCGCCACCTCGGCATTGCTCAGATCCCACCAGCCCACCTGCGTCGCATAAATCCAGGGCTGATCGAAAATCCGGTCATCCATCAGCCCCATGTGGAGCGGCTCGCCCACGCTGATCCGCGTCAGCCGCCGCACGCCTTCGGAAAAGTGATAATCGGCGTCCGGCCAGTCGACCACCCACCAGCCATTGCCGCGCGCATCCCGCGACGCGAATCCGAACCCGCGATGGTGGCTCGGCAGGTCCGTATATTCCATGCGGATGAAATGAAATTCGCCGAGCGCCGGGAACGTCGGCAGCGGGCCCCCAGGCCCGCTGATTCCCCCAAAGCCACCGAATCCACCACCAAAACCGCCTCCGAATCCGCCGCGCCGTCCGCGCTGCGCCAGCGCCGTGGCCGCCACCGCCAGCAGCACCACCGCGACCGCGATCTTCTTCGGAATCGGCTTCACCGCCACCTATTTTAGTCCTGCCGGAAACCGAACTTGCTAAAATGGAGGTTCCCCACATGAAAGCTGGCGTCATCGTTTTTCCTGGCAGCAATTGCGATCACGACGCGTGGTACGCCGTCAACCAGAACCTGCACGGGCGCGCCGAATTCATCTGGCACGACTCCGCGAAGCTGGGCGATGTCGACGTCGTCATTCTGCCCGGCGGGTTTTCCTACGGCGATTACCTCCGCTGCGGCGCCATCGCGCGCTTCTCGCCCGTGATGCAGGCGGTAAAGAAGTTCGCCGCGGATGGCGGTCTCGTCCTCGGTATCTGCAACGGCTTCCAGATCCTGGTCGAAGCCGGACTTCTGCCCGGCGCGCTTCTTCGCAATCAGGAGCTCAAATTCATCTGCCGCGAAGTGAAGCTGCGCGCTGAAACCACCGCGTCGCCGTTCACTTCGAAACTCACCAAAGGCCAGATCCTCCGCATCCCCATCGCCCACGGTGAAGGCCAGTATTTCGCCGACGAGCGCACGCTCGATCAGCTCGATGCCGAAGATCGCGTCGCCTTCCGCTACGTCGAAAATCCCAA
>CAZPZE010000476.1:0-2632 GCA_964590625.1 uncultured Solibacteraceae bacterium | reverse complement strand
ATGGCGGTGCAGTTCAATTACCTGACCGACAAGGGCGCATTCGTGAATCGGGGCGGAACGTGGGAGGTGGATCAGACGAAGATCAAGAGCGCGGTACGGGATCTGGCGCATGATCTTCTGATGATCGAAGCGACCGGTGATTACAACGGCGCGAAGGCGCTGTTCGCGCGTCTGGCGGTGATGCGTCCGGACGTGGCGGCGACGGTGAAGAAGATGGACAGCCTGCCGGTGGATATCCGGGCGAAGTTCGTGACGGCGGATGCGATTGCGCCGGTGAAGGCCGGAGCGGCGCGTTGAAGATCGTTTTGGGAATCACCGGGGCGACCGGGTCAGTCATCGGAGTGCGGCTGCTGGAGGCGATGCGCGAGGCAGGTGTGGAGACGCATCTGATCCTGAGCAAGTGGGGCGCGCGGACGATGGTGCATGAGACTGGGCGGTCGGTGGAAGAGGTAAGTGCGATTGCGACGCACAGCTACAATCCGAACGATCAGGGAGCGGCGGTTTCGAGCGGGTCGTTTTTAACGGATGGGATGGTGATCGCGCCGTGCAGTATGCGGACGCTGGCCGCGATTGCGACGGGGCAGGGCGAGCATCTGGTGCATCGGGCGGCGGATGTGGTGCTGAAGGAACGGCGGCGGCTGGTGCTGGTGGTGCGGGAATCGCCGCTGAATGAGATTCATCTCGAAAATATGCTGAAGCTGGCGCGGATGGGAGTGACGATTCTGCCGCCGATGCCGGGTTTTTATAACCGGCCGAAGTCGATTGAAGAGATGGTGGATCACATGGTGATGGGGATTCTGGATCAGTTTGGGATTCATCTGGATCTGGCGGGGCGGTGGGGTGGGTGGACGTAGAGTTGGAACGGCGGGAAGGTAACTATATCTGCTGGGATTTCGATGGGACGCTGGCGTATCGCAGCGGAATGTGGTCAGGATGTCTGACAGAAGTGCTGCTGCGGAGGTATCCGGACTGCGGAGTCACGCGGGAGCAGATCAGACCTCATGTCAGCTTTGGGTTTCCATGGCATGAGCCGGAGACGGCGCATACGGACATTGCGGATGCGGACGGCTGGTGGAGCCGGCTGACACCGCTGTTCGTGAATGCATTTCGGGCGGTGCTGGAGTGCGGTGAGGACGAAGCCCATTCGCTTTCCGCTTTAGTCCGGCCGGCTTATGTTGATATACGCGGGTGGAGCGTATTCGACGATACGTTCGAATGTCTGGAGGAGCTTCGATGCGAGGGATGGCGGCATGTGATTCTGTCCAATCATGTGCCGGAGCTTCCGGTGATCGTTGATGGGTTGGGTTTGACGCCGTATATCGATCGGATATTTAATTCCGCTGAGACTGGTTATGAAAAGCCGCACCCGCGGGCTTTTCAACAGGTGATTGAATATTGTGGCGCTGCCTGGATGGTGGGCGATAATCCGGTTGCGGATGTTCAGGGAGCGCGTGCGGTTGGGATGGATGCGCTGCTTGTGCGAGGGGCGGGGGAGGGGCTTGGGGCAGTGACGCGAGTGGTGCGAGAGGCCGGGCCGGGGGGGCCGGCGCGGACGAGGGCGTCCGCCGTCCTGCGTGAGTCGTGGCCGCCGGGGGCGGGTTTCAGGCCGTGCTGGGGGCGTTTCATGATCATCACGAGCGGGATCATGCCGAGGAAGATGAAGGCCAGCAACTGGAAGACGTCGACGTAAGACAGCATGGTGGCGTGGCGTTCGATGAGGCCGAAGAGGACGCCGTAGGCGCGCTTACGCGCGACGTATTTTCCTGAACTGTGGGCGAGGCCGGCCTGCAGGTTCGAGAGCATCGCCTGTGCCTTCAGATTGAAGGCCGTTACGTTGGCGCCGAGATCGTTGATGTGTTTCTGGGAGAAGCGGGTGGCAAGCGTGTTGACGCCCGCGATTCCGATGCCGCCTCCGAGATTACGCAGCAGGTTGAACATGCTGGTGGCGTTGCCCATGCCTTCGCGCGGGATGTTCGACATCGCGATGGTGGTGAGAGGGACGAACAGCATCGCGAGCGAAATGCCCTGCACGAACTGGGGCCAGAAGAAATCCCAATATCCGGCATTCAGATTGAGGCGCGAGAACTGCCACAGCGTCACGGCGCCGATGAACAGACCGATCGACAGGAATTTTCGCGGATCGAACCTGTGCATGATGCGGCCGATCACCGTCATGCCGATGAATGATCCGACGCCGCGGGGCGCGAGCGCGATGCCTGCCTGGACTGCGGGATAGCCGAGCAGCGTCTGCAGCCAGATGGGAAGCAGAACGAGGCTGCCATAGAGAACGAAGCCAAGCAGCGTCATCAGCAGCACGCCCGTGCTGTAGGTGCGGTCTTTGAAGACGCGTAGCTGGACCACGGGGTGTTCCGTGATCAGCTCCCAGGTAATGAATGCCGCGATGAAAATGATAGCGATGATCAGCAGCGCGGTAATCCAGTGGGAGGAGAACCAGTCTTTCTCCTGGCCTTTATCGAGCATGATCTGAAGGGCGCCGATGCCGACAGCCAGCATGCCCATGCCCCAGTAATCGATCCGCGAAGAAGTGCGGCGGATGTAGGGCGGGTCGAAGATGAACAGCGACGTCATGATGATGGACGCGATGCCGAACGGGATGTTGATATAGAACACC
>CAZPZE010000475.1:0-3716 GCA_964590625.1 uncultured Solibacteraceae bacterium | reverse complement strand
TCTGGCAACAGCGTTTCTGGCGGCGGCTGAAGGCCGGCCGGTTCGCATGACTGACCTGCTGCACGCGACACGCAGGGAATACGAGAAGGCCGGCAAGGTGCTTTCAACGGCGGAATTGGGAGCGGTGGTTCGTTAGATGCTGGACCTCGTCGACACGCTCATCCAGACCATTCTCGACACCGGCTGGACAACCACGCCGCCGCCGGCCAAGCCGGGATTCTATTTCACGATTCCCGATGAGGACTGGAAGACGAAGGTGCTGGCGGGTGTGGGTGTGAGGCTCAACATTTATCTTTACGAGATCCGCGAGAATCGCAATTTCCGCCGCGCGGAATGGGACCCCATCACGCTTCCGGACCGCACCGTGGTGTTGTCGGAACCGCCGGTCTATCTCGATTGCCACTATCTGATCTCGGCATGGAGCGCGACCGAGGATGGCGAGATGACGAGCCCGGTGCTCGATGAACATCAGACGCTCGCCGAAGCGATGCGCGTTCTTCTGAGGAATCCGGATGTTGTTCCGGGGGCGCTCGGCATTGGCGGGGGCGCGGTCTTTACGAACGCACACGTCTACCTGACAGTGGCCCCGCCGGAACCGCCGCGCGTGCTCAATGATTTCTGGAGCACGATGCAGCTGCCGTGGAGGCCGGCGATCATGCTGGTGGTAACTGCGCCGCTTGACCTGCTGCTCGACTCCGCTCCATCGCCGATTGTCACGACACTGATCCAGCGGTATGCGCTCATCGGAAGCAGCGGCCTTGAGCAGCGCATCGACATTGGCGGCTTTGTAGTCAAGGCGGCCGACGGCACACCAATTCCCGGCGCAACCGTGCTCTGGGTTGACGAGAACCAGACCGTCACCGCCGATTCCCTGGGACGCTATATTTTCGCGGGCCTTCTCCCCGGCGTACACAGCTTCACCGCGTCCGCGCCGGGCATGACGCCTGTCAACCGCAACATCAACGTGCCGACGGATCCGCCGGCGACACATATTTTCCAGCTTTCACCGTAAAAGGAGACCGGAACCGAATGGCCACTACATTTCTAACTTTGCCGGGCGTCAGGATTCAGGAGGTTCAGCTCTCCGGACCTCCCATCATCGGCGTTGGCACGAGCACGGCGGGCTTCGTCGGCACAGCGCCGAAGAGCGGGCAGTTCACGAACGTCGCGCGTCTGGTGACAAGCGCCGATCAGTTCGCCAATGACTACATTGTGGATGCGACGACGAGCACGACTTTATCCTTCGCGGTGCAGGGCTTCTTCCAGAATGGGGGCACAGAATGTTACGTCGTGAACACCGACTCGACAGCCGCGGCGGATATTGTCGCGGGCATCAAGCTGCTCGAGGTGCTGACCGACGTTCAGATCATCGCGGCGCCCGGCAGCAGCACGAATTCCACCGTATCTGCCGAACTCGAGGGACAGGCATCGCGCACAGGCGACCGCTTCGCCATTCTGGACGCGCCCGCAAAAACAAATGATCTCGCCACGCTGATCAAAGGCGGTTCGGACCGTCCCAAGGATTCGATCTGGGCGGCGTTTTACTATCCGCGAATTCAGGTGGCGCCGGCGCTCAAAGGCGACGCGCAGGACACGGTCAAGAATCCGATCTGGGTTCCGCCGACCGGACACGTAGCCGGTGTCTATGCGCGTGTGGACGCGAATAAGGGCGTTCACAAAGCGCCTGCCAACGAAGTGATTGTGGGCGCCCTGGCGCTGGAACACCTGCTGACCGATTCCGACCAGAATACGCTCAACAACGACGGAGTGGATGCGGTCCGCAATTTCTCCGCCGGCCCGACGATCTGGGGAGCACGCACGCTGCTCGCGAACGACGCCCCGGACAAGACGTTTCTGTACGTGAATGTGCGGCGATTGACGACTTACATCGAGCAGTCGCTGAAGATCGGTCTGCGGTTCGCGGTGTTCGAGCCGAATAACCTGCCTCTGCGGCAGACCATCACCCGCAGCGTCAATGCATTCCTCACGGGCGTGTGGCGCGATGGCGGGCTGTTCGGCGCAACAGCGGCGGAGGCGTTCTACGTGCGGTTTCCGGATGTGTTCAATACGGATACCGACCGCGCGCAGGGAAAACTCACGATCGAGGTTGGGCTGCGGGTCAGCTATCCCGCGGAGTTCATTATCGTCCGCATCGGGCTGCTGCTGCAGAGCGCCAGCTCGTAGCACACAACAGAGAGTTCACAAGGAGAATCGCACATGCCGCAACCAGGCCAACAGCCGGTTTACTACCGCTCTTATCAATTCCTCGTTGAAATCGACGGAATCACCAACGCGCGCTTCCAGGAAGTGGGAGGAATCGACGCCACGATCGACGTTACCGAATACCGGGAAGGCGGCGATCTGCTGGGCACGCGGAAGTTTCCGGGCCAGACGAAACACAGCAATCTCTCACTGAAGCGCGGTTTCACCGATGACACGCAACTCTACGATTGGTTCTCGCTCGTGATGACGGGAAGCACCGAAAATATCCGGCGCAATATCTCGGTCGTGCAGATCGATATGTCCGGGACGGAGGTGTTCCGCTGGAATCTGTACCAGGCGTTTCCGGTGAAGTACACGGTGCCCGCGTTCAACGCCAAGGGCAACGATCTCTCGATCGAGACCCTGGAAGTCGCCTACGAGCGCATCGAGAGGTCCTGATGTTTCGCACTGAGGTGGAATTCCAGCTCCCGCTGGGCTACGTCGACGCGGATGGGACGCTGCACCGCGACGGAACGATGAGGCTGGCGACTGCCGCGGACGAGATTCTGCCGCTTAAGGATCCGCGCGTGCAGCAGAATGCCGCGTACCTGATCGTCATTCTGCTCTCGCGCGTGGTCACGCAGCTTGGCGGTGTTTCGCAGATCACGCCGAAAGTCATCGAAGGCCTGTATTCGGCGGATCTCGCTTACCTGCAGGCTCTTTACAACAGGCTGAATCGCCTCGAGGGCGGCGATGCGGTGGTTTGTCCGAAATGCCAGCACGCCTTCGAGCCGGAGGTAGTGGCCGCGGGGGGTAGCGGGCTACCCTCTCGAATCGCTGTACGAGGAGGTAGCCTTCATCTCCTATCACTTTCACTGGCCGCATGATCAGGTGCTGGAGCTCGAACATGTCGAGCGGCGCAAATGGGTTTACGAGATATCGAAAATCAACGGACGGCTGAACGAGGAGTCGGGTAAAGGAACGGCATGAGACGCGTAAGCACGAAGAAGACGGATGCCAGAACCGCGTGGGCTCACCGTTTCGCGGCGCGCTTTCATCGCTGTGGCTGCGCGCGCGGGATGGCGCTGGTGATGCGGCTCCCCGGCAACCGGTTCGCGTTCGCCATCGAGCAGCGGTGGCTGAGTCCGGTTCTGCACTTTCATCCGAAGTTCGTCTGGCAAATCGCAGGAGATCGCGTCTCGAAGGTGAGCCAGACTTTCGGACAGCACACACGGCTGATTGGACTCGCGCCGATGGCGTTTACGCACCGAACGGTAACGCGCGTGGAAGCGCCGGCCGCAGCGCCGGTGATGAATCCGCGAACCGCCGATCCGATACAGCGGCTGCTCCACCACACACGGCAGGACATTGCTGCGGTAATCGAGCGGCGTTATGCGGAGCGGAGAGACTCGACGCGGTCGATGCGCACACTGGAGCGACTGGTGGAGCGCACGCAACGCACGGAGCAGGGGCAAACAATCGAGCGGACGATGACGCTCCGCCGCGATCGGGTA
>CAZPZE010000474.1:0-3466 GCA_964590625.1 uncultured Solibacteraceae bacterium | reverse complement strand
CCTGTGCTAAACTTAAAGCTTCCCGGAATAGTAAAGCCATGCCCAAGCTAAAGACACACAAAGGTGCGTCCAAACGGTTCAAAAAAACCGGGACGGGTAAGGTTGTCCGCCAGCACGCATTCGCCCGGCACATCCTCACGTCCAAGTCACGCAAACGTAAGAACCAGCTGCACGCTTCCGCAGTCGCCGATGACGCCGATCAGCCCAAGCTGCAGCGAATGATCCCCTACTAAACGGCTGCCCGGCTTCGGCCACAGCCACAGGGAGATCAGCGAGCGAACGGTGCCACCGCACGTGCCCGCCAGCCGCATATTTTGAAACACCAACAGGAGATGAAACGTGCCAAGAGTTAAACGTGGTACCAAGCGGACTGACAACCGCAAAAAGACGCTTGCCCTCGCCAAGGGCTACTTCCTCACCAAGAGCAAACTGCACCGTTCCGCGCAGGAAGCGGTAGAGCGCGCCCTCAAGTTCGCCTACATCGGCCGCAAACAGAAGAAGCGCGAGTACCGCTCCCTCTGGATCGTCCGCATCGGCGCCGCCGCCCGCGAAGCCGGTCTCACCTACAGCACCCTGATGCATGGTCTCAAGCTCGCCGGCATCAATCTCGATCGCAAAGTTCTCGCGGAAACCGCCACGGCCGATGCCTCGCAGTTCAACCTGCTCATCGATCAGGCGAAAGCCGCACTCGCGTCCGCTGTCCAAAAGTAAACGCATCTAAACAACAGAAACACCGAAGATGGCTACCACCACACTGAAGGAAGTCGATCCCCTCGATCACCTGGAGGAGCGCATCCAGAAGGCCGTCGCGCTCGTCCACCGTCTGCGCGACGAAAACGAGGCAATCCTCAAGTCAGCCGCGGACGACCGCGAGCTGGCCGCCATGGAAAAGGCCGACGCCGCCAAAGTCGCTGACGCCCTTCGCGTCGACCTCCAGGAGGCCAAAAACGAAAACGCCCGCCTGAATGCCGAAATCGCGTCACTCCGCGACGAACGCCAGCAGGTGCGCACACGCCTCGAAAAGCTGCTCGGCCACATTGACCAGCTGGGCGCGGCGTAAACCGGCGGCCTCGCGCCGCCGCAGCAAGCGTAGAATGGGTTAGAGCCTGGGATGCCCAAGCAGCCTGTCCGCGTTCACATCTTTAACCAGACCTACACGCTGCTCGCCGATGGTGACCCCGCCGAAGTCGAGACGGTTGCGCAGCAGATCGACGAGCTGATGGCGACTATCGCCAGCCGCGCCGGCACCGGCGATTCCACCCGCGTCGCCGTTCTCGCCTGCCTGCACCTCGCCGATAAGCTTCGCTCCACCGAAGCCCAGCTCCGCACCATCGAAGACAAGTCGTCCCGCATCGCTCAGCTCCTCGAGCGCGCCCTCGATGACGCCCAGTTGGAAAACGTCTGACGCATGCCCCCTGCTTACGACGCATTCCTCCTGGTTTCCTTCGGCGGTCCGGAAAAACACGAAGACGTTATTCCCTTCCTCGAGAACGTTCTTCGCGGCCGCAACGTCCCGCGCGAGCGCATGCTCGAAGTCGCCGGGCACTACTATCACTTCGACGGCGTCAGCCCCATCAACGTCCAGTGCCGCGAACTGATCGACGCTCTCAAAACCGAATTCCAATCCGCCGGCCTGAATCTCCCCATCTATTGGGGCAACCGTAACTGGCACCCTTTCCTCGCCGACACCGTTACTCAAATGCGCGCCGATGGCATCCGTCACGCCCTCGCGCTCGCCACCTCAGCCTACGGCTCCTATTCCGGATGCCGCCAGTATCGCGAAGATATCGACCGCGCCCGCGCCGCTGTTCCCGGCGCACCCGCGATCGACAAAATTCCGCCCTTCGCCGCGCACCCCGGCTTCCTCTCTGCAGCCGCCTCGCGCCTCCGCGCCGCACTCGATCAACTCCCCGGCGCCGAGGTCGTCTACACCGCCCACAGCGTACCCGTCTCCATGGCGCAATCGAGCCCTTACGTACAACAGCTCCGGAGCGCCGCCGCCAGGGTGCACGAACTCGCCGGCGCACCCGGCACTCCCGTTCTCGTCTACCAAAGCCGCAGCGGCCCGCCCACTCAGCCCTGGCTCGAACCGGACATCGGCGATTACATTCGACGCACCGATTCCAGGCGCCTGATCGTCAATCCTATAGGATTCCTTTCCGATCACATGGAAGTCCTGTTCGATCTCGATCACGAAGCCGCCGCCATCGCCCGCGAGCGCGGCATTGAATTCCTGCGCTCCGGCACGGTCGGGACGCATCCGGATTTTATCCGCGCCATCCGCGAAATGGTCCAGTCCGCCATGCAAAGCGGCGTCACCCCGTGCGCGCCGGATTGCTGTCCGCCGCCCCAGCGGCCCCCCGCACGACCCCAATGAAACCTCTTCTCATCTCCGTCGCCCCGTTCGCCATCGGCTGCGCCATTCTGATGGCCCAGTCCGCGACACACAAAGCGCCCCCAGCCGCCGCCATCCCCACCTGGGGTTACCAGGTCGTCCACATCTACCCGCATGACCGCACCGCCTTCACCGAAGGCCTCGAATACCACGACGGATTCCTCTACGAAAGCACCGGCCTCAATGGCCGCTCCACTCTCCGCAAAGTCAAACTCGAAACCGGCGAGATCGTCCGCAGCATCGCTCTTCCCAGCCAGTATTTCGGAGAAGGCATCGCCCTCCTCGGCGACCGCATCGTCCAGCTCACTTACCGCACTCAAATCGGCTTCGTCTATTCGCTGAAAGATTTCGTCCAGCTCAGCACCTTCGCCTACAAAGGCGAGGGCTGGTCCTTCACCCACAACGCCAACACCCTCTTCATGGATGACGGCACTGACGAAATCCGCCTCTGGGACCCGAAAACTCTCGCCGAGCGCCACCGCATCAAAGTCCACGAAGGCTCGCGCGACATCGATAACGTCAATGAACTCGAATGGGTCGATGGCGAGCTCTACGCCAACATCTGGCAGACGGATCGCATCGTCCGCATCTCCCCCACCACCGGCGCCATCCTCGGCTGGATCGACATGAGAGGCCTCCTCAGCCCCATGTATCGCAGCGGCACCGAAGACGTCCTGAACGGCATCGCATATGACTCCGTCCACAAGCGCCTGTTCGTCACCGGAAAGCTCTGGCCCAATCTTTTCGAAATCAAAGTCGGCCCGAAAAAGTAACTCACTTCGGATCTGCGGCCGGCGCAGGCTGAGGCATCGGCAGCAGCCCCATCTCCTGATAAATCGGCCGCATTACCGCGCGCATCTTCGGCAGTTCCATCGTGAACCACAGCGCGCCGATCAGACAGCACGTCCCCGTCACCATCATCGTGTGCAGCGGCCCGAAATGATCCGCAAGCGTCCCCGCCAGCAGACTTCCGAACGGCGTCGTCCCGAAAAACACCGCCGTGTAGTAACTCATCACCCGCACACGCTTGTCTTCCGTCGTCAGCGTCTGAATAATCGTATTGCTGATGGA
>CAZPZE010000473.1:0-1573 GCA_964590625.1 uncultured Solibacteraceae bacterium | reverse complement strand
TCTCGCCCGCCTGCTGATTCGCGACGGCCACGAAGTGCAGGCCGTGCTGACGCGTTCCGCGGAAGAGTTCGTCAGCGCGGTTACCTTCGCTTCGCTCACCGGCCGCAAAGTTTATACCAATCTGTTTGAGCCCTCGGCGGCAATCGAGCATATCGAAGTCGCGCAGTCGAACGATCTGCTGGTGGTGGCGCCTGCGACGGCGAACATCCTCGCCGAATTCGCGCATGGGCTGGCCGGCGGATTTCTTTCCACTTTATATCTGGCATTTCGCGGGCCGGTGATTCTCGCGCCGGCGATGAATACCGCGATGTGGGAACATGAGGCCACGCGAACGAATGTGGAGACGCTGCGGAAGCGCGGGCACGTGATTGTGGAGCCGGGCGTCGGGATGCTGGCGTGCGGCACGTTCGGGGCGGGGCGGCTCGCGGAAAACGAAGAGATTTTGCAGGCTGTTCGGCGGGTGGTGCAGCCGGCGCTGAGTGATCTGGAGGGCGAAACGATCCTGATCACGGCGGGGCCGACGCAGGAGCCGATCGATCCGGTGCGGTTTATTTCGAACCGGTCGAGCGGGCGGATGGGTTATGCGCTGGCGCAGGCGGCTTTGGATCGCGGCGCGAAGGTGATTCTGGTGAGCGGTCCCGTGGCGCTCGACGCGCCGCGCGGTGCGGAAGTGGTGCGGGTGCAGACGGGCGCGCAGATGCGCGATGCGGTGTTTGCGCATCTGGAGCGTGCGACGGCGGTGATCAAATGCGCGGCGGTGGCGGATTTCCGTCCTGCTGCCCCGGCGGCGGAGAAGATCAAGAAGGATCACGCGCCGGCTTCGATCGCGCTCGATCCGGTGGCGGACATTCTGGCGGAGCTGGGGCGTGTGAAGGGCGACCGGCTGCTCGTCGGATTCGCGGCGGAGACGGAGAATCTGCTCGAATACGCGCGGCGCAAGCTGGACGAAAAGAACTGCGACATGATTGTGGCGAATCGCGTAGGTGTGGCGGGATCGGGTTTTGAGTCGGACACCAACGAAGTGCTGCTCGTGATGCGCGGCGGGGAAGTGGTGGAAGTGCCGCGCGCGCCGAAACGCGAAGTGGCGGATCGGATTCTGGGACAGATGCTGCGTTTGCGGAAGATGGCGGGTGCGCAATCGTGAGTTCGGATGAGCTGCGCCGCCGGATCGAATATTTCAAAGATCTGGGAGTGAAGGAGCTCTACAAACGGGAGGCGGCGCCGGTCGCCGCGCCTGTGACGACGGCTCCTGTGACGGCGCCTGAGTTGAAAACCGCTGCGCCGGAAGTCGTGCTGCCCAGTCTCGCGCCTGCGGGCGATTCGCTTGTTCAGATCAGTGAAGACATCGGGGAGTGCAAACGCTGCCGGCTCCATCAGGGGCGGACGAAGATTGTCTTCGGCAGCGGGAATCCCGAAGCGCAGCTGGTGTTTGTGGGGGAAGGGCCGGGCGCGGATGAAGATGCGCAGGGGCTGCCGTTCGTGGGGCGCGCGGGACAACTGCTGACGCAGATGATTGAAGGCACCGCGAAGAAGGAAGGCATTCCGCTCAAGCGTGACGATGTTTATATCTGCA
>CAZPZE010000472.1:0-6671 GCA_964590625.1 uncultured Solibacteraceae bacterium | reverse complement strand
CGACTTTGTAAAACCAACCATTGCGGCTTTCGACGCCGCATAAACCGACAAGCCGGAAAATCCGGTGCTCGCAATAATCGACGAAATATTCACGATGCGCCCGTCGCCCTTCGTCAGCATCGCGCGGCAAACGTACTTCGTGAACAGAATCGGCGCCAGACAATTGATCTGCAGCATCCGCTCGATCTGCGAATCGTGCATCGTCGCCAGCACGCCGTCATCGCCGATCGCCGCGTTGTTCACCAGACCGAACACCTGCTTCGTCTCTCCCAGAATGCGCTTCACGTTCTCGCGAATCGCGCTCGTATCTTCGAAATCCACCGGCGCGAACCGGACACGCCCGTCCGGATGTTTCGCGATCACCTCTTCGAGCTGCGGCGAGAGCTTCCGCCCTGTCGCCACCACGTCGTAACCATCCGCTGCCAGCCGTTGCGTCACCGCCAGTCCTAACCCGCGCGTGCCGCCCGTCACAATAACGGTCCGCCGCTCGGTCACTGGCGCACCACTTTCCCTGTCCCATTGGTCTGGATTTCGCTGACGAAGCGAATCATCGCCGGAACCTTGTACCCGGGCAGCGACTGGGCGCACCGGGATGCGATCGCCCGCCGAAGCGCATCGAGTTCCGTAACTCCGGCTTCCACCTGAATATCGGCGGCGACCAGAGTGCCGGTGATCGAGCTTTGCTTTCCATAAACGCGCGCAACGCGAACGCCCGGAATCGTGTGCAAAACAGATTCCACCTCCTCCGGTGGAACCTTGTTCCCGCCGACGTTGATCGTTCCGTTCGCGCGCCCCAGGAAGAATACGCGATCGTCCGTCAGCCGGACCAGATCGCCCGTATTCACGAAGCCCGCTTCATCGAAAAGGTGAGCATCCCCACTCAGGTAGGATTGCTCCCGCAACTCCGGCCGAATCAGCAGAAAGCCCTCGGGATTGACCTTCATTTCCAGCCCCGCCCGCGGCGAATCCAGCAGCTGCCGCGGAAAACCGGCCATCCCGTCGTTCACCGTAAACGCGGCGCCCGCTTCCGTGGACGCATAGATATGCGAAACACGCGCGCCGGGATATTGCCCACGCAGCGCATTGAGAATCGGCTGATCCACAATTTCCCCGCCCAGCGTGATCTGCCGCGGCTTCAGCTCGCTCGATTCCTGCGTCATCAGGATCTTGCGCCAAAGCGTGGGCGTCGCCGAAATCGCGTTGCAGCCGTGTTTCGCCAGATGCCCCACGCGCTCACCCAGCGGATCGCTCGCGCGGGTAAACACCAGCGTCGATCCCGAAAGAAGGCTGTTCAGGAAAACCTGCAGGCCCGCAAACCGCGCCAGATCATAGAGCTGCCCCCACCGGAATTGCCGGCCTATTTCCGGATTGCTCTTCACAGTTCTCGTCAGCGAGCGAAACGTATGCGCCACCAGCTTCGGCGTCCCCGTCGTCCCGGATGTTGGAATCACCCACGCGGTCGGAACGTTCGCCTCCGGGTCGGTAATCAGAGAGTCGGCATCCGCGTCCGTCAGGATCACGTCCGCGCCAAACTGTCCGATGAGCTGCGCCCCCAGTTCGCTGCCCGTCCCAGGCGCAAGCAGAAGGAATCGCGAAGCTGAGCCATCGAGCGCCAGAATCGCGCGCGCCAGCACGTTCGAATCGGAGAAACACAACGCGATGCTTTTGCCGCGAAACCGGTTCCCTTCCGGCCAGTTCCCGATGTCCCGAGCGGTGACCGCTTCACCCGACGCGCTGATCCAAAGCGTAGCGTCGGACGGCAATTGCCGCAGCCGCTGCATCAGCATGCGGTCAGTTTTTCCCCTGCTTGACCATGAATGGGTTGGCAGCGCTCATAAATGTCCAAAAACTCACCGAATGTCTTTGGATACACCGGTTCGCTCATCAGCACGAACGGGTCGTATCCCAGCGTCTCTTCCAGCCGAACCACCAGCACCGCGAACCCGAGCGAATCGAGGCCTGATTCGAGCAGCACGGACTCATCCTGGAGTGCGGAAACTGCCTTGAGTCCCCGCACCTCGGCAGTTTCTGCAAGGCAGGAAAGTACTTTTTCCTGTAGTTGCTCGCGGCTCAGACAGTGTTCTTCCACAAGAGTCCCTGTGTGATCGCCCATGTGCGGTTCGATGGTTGCACGAAGGATGCCAAAACGGGCCCTGCGGAAACCTTCACAATTGCCTTCCAGTTGCTTAATCTTTCCGCGCATGCGGAGACGCCCGTTCGAACGTGGAATCGCTACACTCTCATTCGATACCGAACTTATCTGGGGCTACATAGACACTTTCGGTGAACGCCAGTTCAGCGAGAGATATCCCGGCGCGATTGAAGCCCATGATCGGCTTCTTGATCGCCTCACGACAGGCAACGTTCGCGCCACCTGGTTTGTCGTCGGCGCGATGACGCTTCCCGGCAGCCAGGGAAAATGTGACGAGCGCATGCGAGGACTCCCGCGATCGTGGATCAACAAAGTTCCCGCAGGCACCGAACGCACCGCGCCTCTCTGGTATCGCCGTTCATTCTTCGATCGTCTGAAAAAGGCGATTCCGCAGCAGGAGATCGGTCTCCACGGCGGGCTTGCTCACGTCGTCTGGGATCATCCCGAAGTCAGCCGCGAAGTCGCCGAGCGCGAACTCGCGCAGGGTATCAGAGCGATGAAAGAGGCAGGCGTCACGCCGATGTCGTTCTCTCACCCCAGAGAACGCGAACGCTACCACGATCTGCTGCCGAAATACGGAATCCGCTGTTATCGAAGCCGCACCCCCAGCCTCGCGTTTCGCCTCGGCCGTACACTGCCCGGCGCCGCGCTTCGGCTCGCCGAGGAGATGAGGCGCGCCGCGCCGCCCCCGGTGTGGCCTGTCCGCAAGATGAGCGGCCTTTGGACCGTCCCCGCCTCACTCTTCATGTATCCGATCGGTGACTCGAGAAATCGGGTCGTGCCGCTGCAATCACGCGTCGAACGATTCCGCAAAGGAATCGAAGCGGCGGCACGTCAAAAGGGGGTCTTCCACTACTGCTTTCATCCCGATAATCTGGCCGAATCACCCGACGGCTTCATCATGCTCGACGAGATGCTGGAGTGTCTCACCCGCGCGCGCGACGCCGGGGATATCCAGATCTCCCCCATGGGCGATATCGCCGAGTTCATGGAGCGCAGTTACCCGAAGGCCACCCATTAGAAATGGAAAGCGGAGGAAACGTGCGGGCTCTTTGTTCCAGCGAAGTTCCAGAAAATTGACCGCGTACGCGCTCAGTCGAGAACAACGTTATTATTTGTTGGCTGAGAGGAGCGGATCGATCGCGGCTGAGAGCTTTTCCACATTCATCGAATCCTCGTCCGCGGTGCCGTAATCGTGGCGAATTGTTCCCTGCCCATCGATCACGAACAAATGCGGAAAATGGACCTGCGGATTGCTTGGCGTGACTTCGAGATACGAGGCGATCATCTGGCCGCTGTCGAAAACGATCGGCCAGGTGATACCGTGCGTCGAAGCAAACGACTGCGTTGCGTTCAGGGTATCCGGCAACGTTACAACCGAAATGATGCCGATCCTGTCGCCGTACTTCTGCTTAAGAGAGACGAGGACGTCCGCCAGATGATTGCAGGTCGGGCAGGTCGTGAGCATGATGTCCACCAGAAGGACCTTGCCGCGATAATCCTGCGGATCGTGCTGCTGATATTTGGCATCCGGCAGCGAGAATCCCGGCGCGCGGCGATTCGAGTACTCGTTGGCGGCCGGCACAAGAAGTGCGGCGGTCAGCAGAATGGCGATGGTCTTCATTTAGGAATTCCCGGCGAGTGCGCGCAGTGACTGCTCGTAAGGCGCGCGCGCCACACCCTTTTCTGTAATGATAGCGGTCACGTAGCGGTTCGGCGTAACGTCGAAAGCCGGGTTGCGGACCTCGGTTCCTTTCGGCGCCACCGGCACGCCGAAAACGTGCGTGACCTCGGCCGCCGCGCGCTCTTCGATGGGAATCAGATCGCCGGTCGGAAGTGTGAGGTCGAGCGTGGAGATCGGAGCAGCCACGTAGAACGGAACGTTATTCTCCTTCGCCAGCACAGCGACGCTGTAGGTTCCGATCTTGTTGGCGACGTCGCCATTGGCGGCGATGCGGTCCGCGCCGACGACGATGCAGCCGATTTTGCCGGCCCGCAGAAAGTGGCCGGCCATGTTGTCCGTGATCAGCGTGGCCGGGATGTTGTCGTGCTGCAGTTCCCACACGGTGAGCCGCGCGCCCTGCAGGAACGGGCGGGTCTCGTCGGCGAAAACGCCGACCTTCTTCCCTGCCTCGACTGCCGCGCGGATCACGCCGAGCGCGGTTCCGTAGCCCGCAGTCGCGAGCGCGCCCGCGTTGCAGTGCGTGAGCACCGTGGCGCCATCGGGAATCAGCTCGCCGCCGTGTTTGCCGATGGCGCGGTTGATGGCGATATCTTCCTCACGCACGAGGATCGCTTCGCGGATGAGCGTATCGCGAATCTCTTCGTACGCTTTGTCGCGCAGTTCCGCATAGAGCTTCTTCATGCGGTCGATCGCCCAGAACAGATTGACCGCCGTCGGTCGCGTGCCGGCGAGTTCGGCGCAGATCGCTGCCACCTGCGGATCGAGCGGCTGCGAACGATCGGCCTTTGCGACGCCGATCGCAACACCCATCGCGGCCGCGACGCCGATAGCAGGGGCTCCGCGAATCACCATGGAGCGAATCGCTTCCGCCACCTGATGGGAATCGGTGCAGGTGACGTAAGTTTCCTCGGCGGGAATCTTCGTCTGGTCAATCATAACGACCCCTTCGGGGGTCCACTGGATGGTCTCGATCATAGTTCCTATTTGTGTGGGGTGACGCTTTCCACGAGCAGCCCGAGAAAGGGCAGAGAGTTGTAAGCGATGTGGACGATGGTGGAAGCGCGCGTCGAACCCGAAACATGCCGCACGGTGCCGAGCACAAAACCCACCAGCATGATGACAACGCCGCTCTGCCAGATGTTCGCGTTCTGAGTCAGGTGGAGCGCGCCGAAGACGAGTGACGTAATCAGAATGCCGGGAAGCACACCGGCCGTGCTCACCAGCAGCGGCTGCAGAAATCCGCGAAAGAGAAGTTCTTCGATCGCCGGGCCAAGCGAGATGCCGAACGCTGCCACGGCGATACGGCTGGCCGGGTCCGACAGCATCTTCTCGAACGGCGTTTCCTTTTCCGGTGTCTGCAGCAGATACTGCAGAAGAACCGCTACCAGCGAAAGCACGAGACCAACCATCGCCAGCGAGCGCACCGAGAACGGGCCGAGCTTTGACCAGCCGAGTGAGTCGAGGAGATTGCGATGGTGGCGCAGGAAGATCAGCTTGAGCGCAAGGAAAAGAATCGCGTAGGCGCCGGCCTCTTCGAGCACGCTCCACAACCCGGATTCAAGCGGCGCGTGGAGAATGTGCGTCGCAAATGAGATCGAACCCGCAATCGCCACCACGAACACGGCAATGGCCAGCAGGAGTTCGGAGAACCCCCAGAACGGCTCATCGGGCTGGGCAAGAACGAGAGGCGGTGTCATGATTCGATGAGCGCGGCGGCCAGCAGCGGAATCATGATCTCGTGATGGCCGGTCAGCGAATACCCGCGACCTCCGGATTGCGCGTGCGGCCGCTCAACCACGTTCACGGTCGGTCGATAGTGCCGGATGAAATCGAGATTCACAGTCGTAAAGTCGCGGAGCTCGTGGCCCAGATTGCGCACAGTGGAAACAGCCTTCAGAAAGACTTCCGGCATCACCACCGCGGAGCCCGCATTGATATAAACCCCACCCTGATTCAACCCTGCAACCATGGTACAAAACAGCCGAAAATCGACGTGCGTCGCGACGCCCAGCGCTGCGGGGTCGCAGGCGGGATGCGCGTGCGGCGTGTCGGTGCCGAACGCGACGTGGACCGTGACCGGAACACCGGCTTTCGCGGCCTGCAGGAGCAGGCTGGATTCGCGGAATTGCGGAGCGGCGAGGCGATCGAGAGCACGGCAGAGCGCTGTCCCGGCGCCGAGTGAGGCGTTCTCATGAATCGCGGTGTTCCATTCGCGGCCCGTTTCTTCGGCCGAACCGAAGCGCCCATCCGGCAGCACGGCTTCCACGTCTTCGCTCGTCGAACCGCAGAGCGCAATCTCGAAATCGTGGATCGAAGTCGAGCCGTTCATGGCGAAACCGGTGGCGTAGCCGCGGCGCATGAGATCGATCAGGACAGGCGCGAGCCCGCACTTGATCACGTGGCCGCCGAGCCCCCAGATCACCGGCTTCTTCGCCGCGCGGGCCTGCGTAATCGCCGCGACGACTTCGCGAAACGAATCGCCTGCAAGAATATGCGGCAGACTTTCGACCAGCCCTTTGATTCCCGAACCGGCCACGAACGGACGAGCGAAATCCGCCGCCTTCACTTTGCCGCCGCGATCTTTGAGAGAGATCGTCTTCAGCCCGGAAAGATCCATCGGCTGCCGTGAAGATTCGCTCAAGCCATCACCTTCTTCAGCGCCATTCCGGTGAAGCTCTTCTTCGCCCGCATCACCTGTTCCGGCGTACCGGCGGCGACGATGCGTCCGCCGTCCTCGCCGCCATCGGGTCCAAGGTCGATGACCCAGTCCGCGCTTTTCACAACATCCAGGTTGTGCTCGATCACTAATACAGTATTGCCGAGATCGACCAGCTT
>CAZPZE010000471.1:0-3645 GCA_964590625.1 uncultured Solibacteraceae bacterium | reverse complement strand
CTGGATGCGATCGCTCCCGGGATCGGTTGACTTCTGGATGCGATCGCTCCCGCGATCGGTTATCGATGACATGTCCAGCATGTCTCCAGTTTCTGAATGTTGTATTCCTTCACCAGTTTGGGTCCGAGGACATCCTGCGGCTCGGAAGGTTCATAGCCCATTTTGGTGACCATTTCGCGGGGCCGGACGTACTTTTCCGGATTGCGGTGGCAGTCGAGACACCAGCGCATCTGCAGGGAAGCCTGCTGATACATAAGCGGCATGGTATCGACGCGGCCGTGGCAGGTTTCGCACCCCACACCCTTCTTGATATGGATCGAGTGATTGAAATACACGTAATCGGGAAGGTCGTTGACCTTTTCCCACTTGATGGATTCGTTGGTGGCGTAACTGTCGCGGACGGGCTCGAGAGTCGAACTGTTGATCCAGATTTCGGAGTGGCAGTTCATGCAGGTCTTGGTGGGGGGCACCATGGCGTGCGGGGAGTTCTCGACTCCGGTATGGCAGTAGCGGCAATCGATTCCCATGGAGCCGACGTGGTGGGCGTGGCTGAACGGGATGGGCTGTTCGCGGGCTTCACCCTGACGGGTAGCGTAACCGGAATCCGCAATCAATTCGAAAAGCGCCCCACCGAGGCAACCGATCGCCAGAACCGCTACGACGATACTTGTTCGCGCTAAAGAGTTCGTGGTGGCTTTGAAGATCTGTGGCATTGCTGTGGCAGTCGGTCTCCGAACTACGAGTTACACACAAAACTACAAAAAATCAAAAACGAAAGGATATGGAATGCGTCCAGATGTACGAGGGACTCGGGCCGAATTCGGGGCTGGAGCAAACCAAACAGATATTATGGCCCATCGCTCTCGTTTTCCAAAGTACTGCGCGTGTAGTATCCCGAAAAAAGTGTGCGTTTGCCCGTAAGTGGGACGTAAAGTCGCGTTTTTGGGCGCAGGTGGACCGTCGCAACCCAGAGTTTTACGAGGTTCGTGCACCGCGCGGTCACGCGGCGGCGTCCGGTTCGGGCCAGTTCACGACTTTCCCCGAGGCGGAAGAGGCCGAGGCGGCGAACTGAACGCGCGGCGGGGCGTTGTTCAGGGTGGCGCGGGCGACATCGAGGGTGCTTTCGCGGTGCGCGGCACCAAGGATTTCATCACTCGAAAAAACGAACCCATTTGCGCTGGCGACGGCTGGCGCTTTCCACGTTAAACCTTTGATGTCGCTGTACCTGGCAAGGAGGACTTCCTCGGCGCGGTCGTGCGCTTCGAGTCGGCGGCGTTCGGCCTGGAGATCGCGCAGGGCGGTGAGATTTTTGTGCAGGCTGCGAGTGAGGCGCTGTTCACAGAGACTGAGGCGGAGGAAGCGGTCGGATTCTTTGGCGAAAGTCGCGGCGTCGGCGACGGCGGGCTGGACGCGGCAGTCGGACGCAGTGGCGGCGGGGTGTTCGGCGCCGAGGGCGTACATGTTCATTTCGACAGCGCGGAGGTGGTTGAGGCGCCAGGTGTCCCAGGCGATGGCGTGGGCGAGGGAGTGTTCGAGGGGGGATTCGGGCTGGAGGTCTGTGATGATCTCGGACTGGAGCTGTTCGAAGAAGGGGCGGTCTTCGGCGGCGAGGATGATGACCTGGCCGGTGAAGCCGTCACGGCGGGCGTTGAGGCGGGTGACAGATTTGCCTTTGGGGGTGCGGGGACCGGTCGATTTCTTTGCGTTGCGGCGGTTGGCGGCGATTTGTTTTTGAGTGGCCATGGTAGTGTTCTCCGGTTTGAGGTGATAGCACAGGAGAAAAAATTTGTGGGGCGAAATTAGGGCGAATAGTTGAGATAAGTCTTTTGGGATTAATGGGAAAAATTTTTGAAGATTGTGGTGATCGGGCCACAGATGAACACAGCTACGTGGGGTGCAGTCCTGTTTGCGGTCCCTGGCGCCGGGCCTTACGACGCTATCGCCTCAACGCTATCGCATTCAGGCGAAGTTGACATTCGCGATCAGACCGGTTTCGCCCGCTCGCTCCAGCAATTGAAGTAAGGCTGCGCGTTCCTGTCCGCGAGTTTTCCGACGGATGACGATAACGATGCCCTGGTGTGGTTTGGTGGCGGCGAGATGCAGAAAGTCGTCCCGATTGCACGTCAGGAGAACACAGCCGCGTTCGTGCGCAAACTGAAGGACAGCCTCGTCTGGGGAGTCGCCCGGGAGCACTTTTCGCAACAGCGTAACAGTGTGGCCGAGTTGTTCGAGCAAATAGCTCAGATCGTCCGGAACGTCGTGGTCAAGCAGAAATCTCACAGCGGAGCCGGCGACATTTGTCTGGCTACAAGGAGATCAATTTCGCCTCGATGATCTTCGTAGTAGGCCAGGCACTCGTAGATCTGGGATCTGCTGAGTTGCGGAAAAGAGTTTGCTGTCAGTGTGTCGATAGTTTCGCCATTCTGAAGCAATCCGACGACATCGTGGACCGCGATCCGAGTATTCTCCACAATCGGATTTCCACCGCGGACGCCGGGCGAACGAACAATGTAGCGATAGCTTTCCGAGGTGGCGCCCATACGAGAATGTTACGGTTCCTGAGACGAGGAGTCAAACGTGCGGCGGGAGAGACCGATGTCTCGAGATCTACCGCAAGCGGGGGAGATGCCGACGAGGTTCACGGAAGGCCGGGCCGGGGGGCCCGGCGCGGGTCAGGGGACCGCCGTCCAGATACAATTCATCTGGTGCGTAAGGTTCTTCTGATTGGGTGGGATGCGGCTGACTGGAAGGTGATTCATCCGCTGATGGATGCGGGGAAGATGCCGAATGTACAGCGGCTGGTGGAGGGCGGGGCGATGGGGCACATCGCGACGCTGCATCCGCCACTTTCTCCGATGCTGTGGACATCGATTGCCACGGGGAAGCGCCCTTATCAGCACGGGATTCATGGGTTCTCGGAGCCGACGCCGGATGGGCGCGGCGTGCAGCCGGTGACGAATCTTTCGCGCAAGGCGAAGGCGGTCTGGAACATCCTCAATCAGAACGGCAAGCGGAGCGTGGTGATCGGCTGGTGGCCGAGTCATCCGGCGGAGCCGATCAACGGGGTGATGGTTTCGGATCATTACCATCGTGCGTTTCGTCCGCTCGATCAGGGATGGCCGCTCGCGAAGCATGCGGTGCATCCGCCGGAGCTGGCGGAGACGCTGGCGGATTTACGGATGCATCCGGATCTGCTGGTGCCGGAGATGGTGCTGCCGTTTATTCCGAAGGCGGCGGAGATCGATCAGGACAAAGACAAGCGGCTCGCGGGTTTCATGCGCACGCTGTGCGAGTGCGTGAGCATTCATTCGGCGGCGACGTGGCTGCTCGACAACCAGGAGTGGGATTTCTTCGCGGTGTATTACGACGCGATCGATCACTTCTGCCACGGGTTCATGAAGTATCATCCGCCGCGGCAGTCGTGGATCAGCCAGCGGGATTTCGAGCTGTACGGAAATGTCGTGAACATGGCGTATCAGTTTCACGATCAGATGCTGGGGACGCTGCTGGCGAAGGCGGGCGAGGATGTGACGGTGATTCTGATGTCGGATCACGGGTTTCATCCGGATCATTTACGGCCGTCGGCGATTCCGGATATTCCGGCGGGGCCGGCGATTGAGCATCGCGATTTTGGGATTCTGGCGA
>CAZPZE010000470.1:0-11744 GCA_964590625.1 uncultured Solibacteraceae bacterium | reverse complement strand
CAGTTGCAGCAACTGGTGATGAATCTGGTGCTCAACGGGCTGGAATCGCTCGATGAAGACGGCGGGCTGGTGCAGGTGTCGACCTCCGCGGTGGATTTCGACGAAGAGATTCTGCGCTCGGCGCAGCTTGTCGAGAACATCGAGCCCGGCCGGTATGTGCTGATCGAAGTCGCCGACAATGGCTGCGGCATGGACGACGAGACGCGACAGCGCATCTTCGATCCATTCTTCACGACCAAATTCACGGGACGCGGTCTGGGACTTGCGGCCGCCGCCGGCATCGTCCGGGCGCATCAGGGCGGCATGCTGGTACGCAGCGCGCCCGGCCGGGGAAGCACCTTCCAGATCTTCCTGCCGGCGACCGCGCCGGACGCTGAGGAAACCGACAAGCTGGCCGCGGAGGCCGAGCCCGTCACGGCGCGCTAATCGCGCCTCTCCGCGGGATCGGGATTGCGCGGAAGGTCCCGCAACCTGGCATCGAAGCGGGTGCCGCAATCGTCACAGAACCACGGCCACCAGCCAAAGAGGCTGCGCACATACTTCAGGAAACCGGCCCTTCGCACGCGACGCACGCACTGGCTCTGACACTCTGGACAAGTCATTCCGCTTTAACCCTGACTTCCGGTGTATAGCGCCGCCCTGGGGTAAGTCAAGTCAAAGCAGGCCGGTAGTTTACCGGGTTTTCACGCCGCCTGGCATCCGGCCGGACCATGGCTCGCATGTGGTCCGCGGCGGCCATTCGTCCGGATTGGCCTATTGCTTATAATTGAAATACCCATGCATCAAACAGCCACTGAACGCACGGTCGACCTCGATCCTCGGGAAACCGCCGAATGGATGGAAGCGCTTGACCAGATCGCGGACGTAGCGGGACCGAACCGGGTCACGTACCTCCTCGACAAACTCACGGAGCGAGCACGCGAAAACGGCGTCGAAGTTCCGATTCGAGCCACCACGGATTACGTCAACACGATCCCGGTGGATCAGGAGGTGCCGTATCCTGGCGACCGCGTGCTCGAGCGCGAGATCAAGAGCCTGGTGCGATGGAACGCCATGGCGATGGTGTCCCACCAGAACAAGCTCGATGACGGCATTGGGGGCCATATTGCGACGTACTCGTCGCTGGCCACGCTGCTCGAAGTGGGCTTCAACCATTTCTTCCGGGCAAAGATCGACGGCCAGCCCGGCGACATGGTTTACTTCCAGGGCCACGCATCGCCCGGCGTATACGCACGAGCATTCGTAGAAGGAAGGCTCACCGAACAACATCTTCTGAATTTCCGCCACGAGCTCCGGGACACCCCGGGGCTCTCTTCATATCCGCACCCCTGGCTGATGAAGGATTTCTGGCAGTTCCCCACGGTTTCGATGGGGCTGGGGCCGATCAACGCCATTTACAACGCGCGCTTCATGCGGTATCTGGAGCACCGCGGGCTGCTGCCGGAAACCGACCGCAAGGTCTGGGCGTTCCTCGGCGACGGTGAAATGGATGAGCCCGAATCCACCGGCGCGATCCGCATTCCGGTCGGCGAAAAGCTCGACAACCTGATCTTCGTCATCAACTGCAACCTGCAGCGGCTCGATGGGCCGGTTCGCGGCAACGGCAAGGTCATTCAGGAACTGGAAGGCCTCTTCCGCGGCGCGGGCTGGAACGTGATCAAGTGCCTGTGGGGCAGCGACTGGGATGCGCTGTTCGCGAAGGACACCTCCGGGCGGCTGGTTCAGCTGATGAATGAGTGCGTGGACGGCGAATACCAGTCGTTCAAGGCCAAGGGCGGCGCTTACGCCCGCAAGGAATTCTTTGGCCGCTATCCGGAAACCGCCGCGCTCGTTGAGGACATGACCGATGAGCAGCTCACGCTGCTGCATCGCGGCGGGCACGATCCCTCGAAGGTGTTCAATGCCTACAAGCGGGCCGTGGAGCACAAGGGCGGACCGACGGTCATCCTGGCGAAGACGGTGAAGGGATACGGGCTCGGCGACAATTTCGAAGCCCGCAACCCCACCCACCAGCAGAAGAAGCTGAAGCCGGAAGACGTGGTGCACGTGCGCGAGCGCTTCCAGCTGCACATTCCCGATGAATGCGCCGCCAATGTGACGCCGTTCTGTCCGGACCAATCGAGCCCGGCTCTCGTTTATATGCACGAGCGCCGCAAGGCACTCGGGGGCTATATGCCGGTGCGTCATCCCGAGCCTTCGAAGACGGTGGCGCCGGCGCAGGACTACATCGAAGAGTTCCGCACGGGGTCAGGCGACCGCGCGCTTTCGACGACCATGGCGTGCGTCGCGCTGCTCACGAAGCTGATGAAGCATCCGCAGATCGGCAAGCACATCGTACCGATCGTGCCCGATGAAGCGCGCACATTCGGTATGGACGGCATGTTCCGGACCTATGGCATCTACGCCTCGGGCGGCCAGCTTTACAAGCCGCACGATGCCGATATGTTCCTGTACTACAAGGAATCGCGGGACGGCCAGATCCTCGAAGAAGGCATCACCGAAGCGGGTTCCATGGCGGAGTTCACGGCCGCCGGCACGGCTTACGCGAATTACGGAATCGACATGATTCCGTTCTACATTTACTACTCGATGTTCGGGTTCCAGCGCGTGGGCGATCAGGTGTGGGCGTTTGCCGATTCGCGCGGCAAGGGCTTCCTGCTGGGCGGTACGGCCGGACGAACCACGCTCTCCGGCGAAGGCCTGCAGCATCAGGACGGCCACTCGCTGCTGGCGGCGAGCACGGTGCCGAATCTGGTGTCGTATGATCCCGCGTTTGCGTTTGAGATTTCGGTGATCGTGCGAGACGGCATCCGCCGCATGTACGAGAACCGCGAAGACATCTTCTACTACCTGACGCTCTACAACGAGAACTACCAGCAGTTGCCGATGCCGGAAGGCGACCGGGCGAAGATCGACGAAGGGATTCTGAAGGGTCTGTATCTGTTCCGCAAATCGGGCGTGGCGAAGCCGAAAGGTACCGTTCAGCTGCTGGGCAGCGGACCGATGCTCAACGAAGCCCTCCACGCGCAGCAGATTCTGGCGGAGAAATACGGCGTGGCGGCTGACGTGTGGAGCGCGACGAGCTACAACGAGCTTCGGCGCGAGGCGCTCAGGACGGAACGCTGGAATGTGCTGCATCCCGCGGAGACCGCGAAAGTGCCGTACGTCGTGGAGGCGCTCGGCGGGACGGAAGGTCCGGTGATCGCGGCTTCGGACTATATGAAGGCGGTGCAGGATCAGATCGCCCCGTGGCTGGGCGCGCGGCTGACGTCGCTCGGCACGGACGGTTTCGGCCGCAGCGACAACCGCACCTTCCTGCGCAGCCACTTCGAAGTGAACGCGGCGTCCATCGCGGCGGCGGCGCTCTCGCGCCTGGCTCGCGAAGGGAAATTCGACGCGAAGAAGGCCGCCAAAGCGATTGCGGAGCTGGGGCTGAATCCCGAAAAGAGCGATCCCGCGACAGCGTAACCGAAACCCTCGGAAACATAAAAAGCCCGCCGGAAGAGTCCGGCGGGCTTTTTGTATATTGACGCGCAAAGCGCGGCACTTCTTCCGGTGAAATCCGGGGACCTTGTCAGTTCGCGGACGTCGGATTCAGCAGCACCTGAAAGCGATTCAGCGGGGCCGGAACGCAATTCACGAGAAATCTCTTCCCGTCGAGCGTGTCGTAGATACTTGTCCCCGCTGTGAATGGTCCATTGACGAATGCTCCCGCTTCGCACAGCCGGAACATGCGAGCCGGCTCGGGCGGTGGCGCCTTCTCCAGATTCCGCGTATCGACCGACCATAACGTCCGGTCACCGCTGACAAAGAACAATTCTCCGCCTTTCGGATTCCATATCGGGAAATCCCCACCTCCCTGTGAAACGCGAAACGCCTCCGGCGCTACGGAAGAGCCGAAAAATCGCCGTACATAGACCTCATAATCTCCGGACTCGTCGGAGACATAAGCAACCCAGCGTGCGTCCGGCGAGAATCGCATCCCGCCTCTGCGCGAATGCGGGATGGGGGCCAGGGTCACGGGTTTCGCTCCGGCCCTGGCTTCCGCAGCCCAAAGCTGATCACCCAGAGAGTCGAATCCGCCGATCCATCGGCCGTCCAGCGACCAGTCCTCCGGCGTATACGGCCCTTGATACACGCCAACTTCCGGGGCGGTTGTATCGATCGCCGATCGCGATAAGGTGCCTCCACCAGGCCTGTCGGAGACGAAGGCAACTGTCTTGCTGTCGGGGGACCAAACCGGATACCATTCGTTTGCAACATTGTCGGTAAGACGGGTGACGATGCCCCGGCTGGTATCCATCAGAAATACATCCCGATTTCCCGTCTGCGGATCCAGTCCGGCGTAGGCAACATGCCTTCCATCGGGTGAGAGCCGGATTGAGATGCGATTGTCGGGCTTCCCCAGTTCGCCCTGCCGCTCGCCGCTTCTCGTGTACCAGAAAAGACCCGGCAGGTCCGCGGCGCTATCGCGCCAGACCCGAATGCGATCATCCGCCGAGGTATCGAACACGATCAGAAGCCCGGTTGGGTTATAGCCGATCTTATTGATAATCACCGCGGGCTCTCCCTCGAGCTGTTCCGAGATGAGATTCAGAGTACGGGAGACCAGCGCGCCGTCGCGATAGTAGAAAACGCGTCCGCGCGCCGCATCGCTCGTCGCTGCAAAATGAACGGTGGAATCGATGGCGCCGAGCCGTTTCGTTTTTCCAGTATCGAGAGATCCGAGGTAAAGCGCGTTCATAGCGCGGTTCGCGCAGCGCGCCGTAAACAGAAAGCGCCGGCCGTCCGGAAGAAACTGAAGGCCCCGATGCGAATTCTCGGTGCGTTCCTTATCGAGAGTTGTAACCTGAACTGGCGCGCCGCCGGATTCAGAAATGCGATAGAGAGGTTCGCGATTGAGCGGTCGATAAACGATGTCGCCCCTGCCTCCCCACACGGCTTCCTGGAACCCCGTCGCGATCGGGAACATGGTCTGAGGCGGACCACCCTCGGGAGCAACTTTCATTACCCGGCGCTCATTGGGCACAAAGAAACCGACCCATCGGCTGTCAGGAGACCAAAACACGGTTGTTGCGCCGTCGGTACCGGGAAGAGCGTGAGCTTCGGGTTGTGCGATAGCTCGAATCCAGACAAGGCTCTTTGCCGCACCCTGTTTACCGACAAAAGCCAGGTAGCGGCCGTCGGGCGAGAGTATCGGAGTCGGTTCAAAACTGTTGTCCGTGAACGCGTCCAGAGTGAGGGTGAATTGGACAGCCCCGGCCGTCCCCGCGGATTGCCGGACAGGCCAAATCCAGCGCGCGCTCGCGAAGCCAGCAGCCAGGGCAATGCCCAGAAACGCCAGCGCGTAATAATAGCGACCGCCACTCCCGCGGACTACGTCCGCAGGGGCGTTTCTGCGGCTGGGTTGTGCGAGCCACGTTAGTTGATGCGAAATATCGGCTGCCGACTGCCAGCGCTGGCCCGGATCGATTTCCAGGCAACGCTCGATGATCCAGGCAAGCTGCTGCTGCGACTCCAGTTCACGCCGGCTATCCACTCCTCTTTTTCCCGTCGCCATCTCGGCAAGCACCAGACCGAGCGCGTAAATGTCGGTTCGATGGTCAACCGGAAGGCCCTCCCGCTGCTCCGGCGCCATATACGCGGGCGTCCCGAGGACTGCGTGATCGACCGTCAGCGTTGCGTCATTGTGTGACTTCGCCAGCCCGAAATCGAGCACCTTCACGCCGGACTTCGTCAGCATAACGTTTGCAGGCTTGAGATCGCGGTGAACGATCCCCTTCGCGTGCGCCTCAGCCATCGCGGCGGCGATCTGGGCGCCGATACGCAGGACTTCCGCCGGCGGGACCGCCCCTTTCCGGATACGGTCTGCCAGCGTTTGTCCCTGGCAGAACTCCATCACGAGATAGTCTGGCCCGACATCGTAGAGGGTGCAGATATTGGGGTGATTCAGTGCGGAGATGGCGCGGGCTTCCCGCTCGAAGCGCTCACTGAAGCGCTGATGCATTCTCTTAATGGCGACAAGGCGGCCCAGGCGCGTGTCGACGGCGCGAAAGACCTCCCCCATTCCGCCTGCGCCGAGCAAGCCTTCGATTCTGTAGGGACCAAGCTGAGTTCCGGCCGCGGGGAGGGTCTGCGTGCAATCCGCATTTTCGCGTTCGAGGATAAGAGCTTCCACCTGCTCTCGCAGGCCGGCGTCAGAACAGGCCTCAGCGAGAAAGACCGCGCGATCCGCGGGCTTTCGCTCCAGTGCCGCGTGGAACAAAGCTTCGATCTGCGCCCGCTGTTCCGTGCTCACGTTTCCGCCCTCTCATGAATGCCGAACCTGACGCAATGAATGCCGTCAACGCTCAATTCCAGTGATTTTAGCTCATTGGCGGGGTGGCGTAGTCAGCGCCGCGGAACGCGGCACTCTTCCTGGCGAATGGGAGCGTCGTTGATGCTGGCATGAACTCGGTGCAATTGTGCCATTCCGAATCCAGAGAATAAGCGAGCGCAACCCGGGCCTCAGTGACTGCCGCACGTTCCTGCGGAGCCACTTCGAAGTGAACGCGGCGTCCATCGCGGCGTCGGCGCTTTCGCGCCTCGCGCGCGACGGCAGGTTCGAGACGAAGAAGGCGGCGAAGGCGATTGCAGAGCTGGGGCTGAATCCGGAGAAAGCAGATCCAGCGACGGCGTAAGAACAGACCATCAGAAGGACAAGAGCCCGCCGTGCGTTGCATGGCGGGCTTTTGTTTTAGTTGCCGAGATAAATCTGGACGGAGTTTGAGCGTGCTGTCACGCCGAGCTGTGAATCTTTCGCCGTGAGCGCCAGCGTAACCGTCACGGTGCCATAGATATCGCCGAGAGACGGCATCTGAATATTCACCTGATACAAGGCCGCGAGGCCGGGGGTGAGCCCCGAAAACAGCGCAGGCACATCGGTGGTGCCCACGGTGGCGGTTACCGTCGCGTTCGTGGAGTAAAGCAGATTCAGCGGAGCCGCCGCGCCGTCGCCTGGCCCCGCTTCTCCGTTCGGTCCATGCAGCGGGCCGAGGCCGGTGCAGTAGATCGTCAGATAATCCCCGGCTTTGGCGGGATTGCTCTGCGTGATCAGTTGGCCGGTCAGCGAATTCGTGACGATACCGGCGCCGGAGCCTGTCGTGTTCACGGTGTAGATTCCGGGCTGCAGTTGCTCAACCGTAAGAGACACCGGCGCTGACGAAATGCCGTCGCGCGTCACGACCATCGGGTATGACTGATGCGGTTTGAGACCCATCGGAACAAGCGCATTCACCTGCCCTGTCCCCGCGTACAGCAGGGGCATCGGGAGGCCGCCGAGCGTCACCTGCGTTCCATTCAAAAGCGCCGGGAGCGGAAGCGCCGAGGCCGACGGAGTTCCGCCATTATCGCCCAGAGCGCGACCGTAAATCGCCACGTAACTGCCGATCCCGACGACCGACGGTGTCGCCTGCCCGGCGCTTGCCGCGTTGGCGATTCCACCGGTCGGCTGCGGAACAGCCGGACCTGCGGTGACGGCGAATGTTTGAGTAACCGGCGTGGCGGGAAGGTACAAAAGATTCCCCGGCTGAGTGGCCGTGATTGAGCATGTACCTGTCGCGATCAGCGTGACTGTCGTGCCGGAGACCTGACAGACCGACGGCGTGTTTGAAGTGAAGGTAACGGTAGTTCCAAAGCCTGCAGTGGCTTTAAGAGGCGGTGGTGCGAAGTCCAGAGTCTGGTCGGGAGTTGAAGGAAAGTTGATGCTCTGACTTTGGGGAGCCGCGTACATCTGCTCAACTCGGATCCACGCGGTGCCGACATACAGGTTGAACGTGCGAAGGCCCGTAGTCGTGTTGGGCGAGACTGTGAACTGAATCGTGCCGCTGCCGGTGCCCGACGCCCCAGAGGTAATCGTAATAGCCGATGGATAAGGGTTCGTGACAGTCCATGGACACCCGTCGGTCGCCGTAAGAACTGCGGTCACACTTCCTCCGGCGATGGGGAGTGAATAAGCCGCCTCATTGGGGATGGAAAGCGACGGCGGCGCGTCGAGCGAATATGAGCAGGGGTCGCCCGCCTGTACGATCTTTACGGTGTTGCTACCTGCAGTCAACGTCGCAGTGCGACTGCTTACGCCGCTGTTTTCGGCTGCCTGAATGGTTACGAGCGCCGTACCGGTCGCGGAAGCACCCGAGGTGACGGTTGCCCAGTCCGCGTCCGTGGAAGCGGTCCAGTTGCATCCACTCGGCGCGACGACACCGAAATTGAGCGACTGGCTCTTGCCGGTGATTGTCTGATCCGGTGTTTTGAGCAGCGGTGCGCAGTCGCCGGATGCATCCGAAATTTTGGCCGCGAAGATTGAGGTTCCGGAAAGCGCCGGAATCGTCACCGGGAAAACGGCGCTTCCGTTATTTCCGGTGATCCAGGCATCACCGGCCCCATCCGCAGCGATCCCTGTTCCTGAGGCAGTGCCCGCTCCACCGAGAAAAGTGGACCACTGGAACGAGCTGCCGTCACTCTTTAGCTTTGCCACGAATGCCGCGCTGTTAACCGGGGCAATCACGAAGACGTGGGAAGCATCGGAGGGATCGATCACGATTTTGGAGCTGCCGATAGCAGTATTGAGAGACCCGGTCAGGTTCAGATACATCGATGTGGAACTCCAGGTGACACCGCCATCGAGAGTCCTGAGGACGTAACCATCGGAACCGAGAGCATACTGGACGGAAGGATCCTTCGGCGAAATTTCCAGTTCGTATACGGCTTCCGGCGCCTTTGAGGTAGTCCAGTTCCTGCCGCCATTCATCGTCTGGTAGATCGCGTTTGCCGCAAAAGAGACCGTATTTCCGGCTGCACTCAGTTGATGCGAATAGATTGCACCTGCGAATATGACTCCGGCATTCAGTTCTATCCACGAACGGGCTCCGTTTGTGCTCTTGAAAACGTCATAGAGTGATGTAACCGACCCCGCCGCCGCATAGAGCGCGCCATCGGACGCAGCGATCATCGTGGTGGTCTGAGATGACGTCGGCGCTGGATTACTTGCTCCTGACCAGGAGGATCCTCCGTCAATAGACTTCGCCATACTCGTCAGGTCTCGAAGGTAGACGGTATTAGCCGAACCCGGATCAGCGACGACCGTCGCGGCTGAAGACAACAGCCGGGTCCCGGGCGATGACCACGTGACGCCGTCGTCGCTGGATCGGTACACCGTCAGTGTCTGAGACGAAAGCAGTGAGTCACAGCAGGAGGCGACGTAGATCGTCGACGGATCCGCCAGGCTTCTGCTCATGGTCATCCGCGAAGCCTGCGGAACATTCAACTGCTGCGTCCAGGTGGTTCCGCCGTCCGTCGAGCGGTAGATTCCGGATTCTGTCACCGCGACTGCCGACGTTCCGGCGGGATTGAACGAAATGTCGAAGACGGCGCCGGGAATGCCGGAATCCGCCGGAGCCCAGGTTGCCCCCGCGTCCCTGGTGCTGAAAAGCGCGGTTGTGCTGGGTCCAATTGCCGGCTGCACCGGAGACACCACGGGGAAATCGGTGGATTCTGTGGAGCCTGTGACGTAGATATTGCCTGCGCCATCGGGTGCGATCGCTTTCGGATAGTCCTGTCGGCTTCCGCCGAGGTAGGTCAGGTAGCTGAACGTGCTGCCAGCGGGATTCAATTTCGCGATAAATCCGTCGGTTGCGCCTCCCTTCTTCGTCTGAGCGGCGCCGGTCGTCGCGAGACCCGCCGAGGCGGTCTGGCCGGCGACGTATGCATTCAATGACGAATCCACCGTGATCGCCAGGCCTTCATCGGCCGAGGTTCCGCCAAGGAACGTGAAATAAAGCAGTGCAGTCCCGTCGGATTTCAGCTTCGCGACGAAGCCGTCTCCGTTTCCCTGATTCGTGGTCTGGGCGCCGCCGGCTGGTGCTCCGGTAAAAGACGATGAGGACGTGAGGCCGGTAACGTAGGCGTCGCCGTCGGAATCGGCGGCGATCCCGTAAGGATAGTCCGCACCGGAACCGCCGAGCATCGTCGCGTAAATGATGGAACCGGTGGGAGAATACTTCGAGACGAACGCGTGAGTACCGGTGGTGGAGGATTGGAGAACGCCTGCTGTCGTTGGGAAACCCAGCGTCGCATAGCCCGTCACGTAACCGTTTCCGGAGGGATCTGTCGCGACGGCGTACGCGTAGCTTCCTCCCCTTCCAAGATATGTAGAAAACAGTGGGCTACCGGACTGACCAATCTTCATCAGAAACGAATTTCCAGAAATCGATTGTGCGGCATTGACCAGCGGAAAATCGCCTGAAGTTGTAGAACCCGTGATCCACGCTGCCCCGGCGGAATCGATCACGACACCTCGAGGGGTGTCTGTGCCGTTGCCCCCGAAGAAAGTAGAGTAGATCAGGGCCGTGCCGTTAGGATTCAGCTTTGAAACGAATCCATCCGTAAAAGCGGGATTCGTGCGCGTCGGGTTCACCAGCGGGAAATCGGAAGAGGTCGTATAGCCGACGACAAGCACGTTTTGCGATGGGTCGACCGCAATTCCCACCGCGGAACTTGTTCCAAGTCCGCCTCCCAGCACCGTAGACCAGGCGATCGAGGGATCGATGACCAGAGTGCTCGCGCGGTTCCACCCCTGGACGTCAAGACCCACCTCATCCTTTTCCCGAATAGAAAAATGTCCGGCGACGGGTTTCCGCGAGCCATTCACTTCCTGATAGATCTTCGGTAAACGGATCCGCAGGCCCGGGAGGCCGGCGATCTCCAGTGCGCCGTCATGGTCGATCAGGAGCTTTCCGCCGCCCTGCACTTTCATCCGGATGGCGCGCGGATCGGCGCCGGGCCGCACTACCAGATCGAATTCCAGCTGCTGCTGATTTCCGTAATAAACGACGTCAATCCCCGGATACAGTTCCGGGTAAGTGACGCGGTCAAACGTGGGTAATCCAATCTGCCATTTGCGCCGATCGTTGCCGGAAATGAAATTCACGACTCCGCTCAGCTTCTTCCCCTCCACCGGCATCGCCTTCTGCGCGCCGGCGAACCCGATCGAAATGGATCGCGGCTGGCTGCCGGAAAGAGCCTGAATGCTCGCCGTCCCTGCCTCCAGTCCAATGGAGTAGCCCTGTCCGCGCGCGCGGAAGCTGTCCCCCTGCCTGACAAATGACAGTGGAAGATTGCCCCGGGTCGCGATTCGAGGCTCCGCCCCCATCGCCGATGGGGAGATCAGACACAGAATTACCAGGCAGCGCGAGGTACGGTAAATGGACATAGGTGGGCGAGGTTTCTCTGAATTATAGCCTCGCAACCACGGTAATTCGCCAGTTAACGAACGATATTACAATGAAATTGTTTTTCCCACTAATAACTTCGTACGGAATAGAACAATCAGGGACGCGGGACTCGGCATTCTTCCTGGCGAATGGGAGCGTCGTTGATGCTGGCGATGCGCCGCCGCATCAGTCCCTGTTCATCGAATTCCCAAAGCTCATTGCCATAGGAGCGGAACCAGTTGTCGCTGTCATCGTGCCATTCGTATTCGAAGGTGACTGCGATGCGGTTGCCGCCGAAGGTCCACAGGGTTTTCTTCAGGCGGTAATCCAGCTCTTTCGCCCACTTGCGGCGCAGGAACGCTCTGATCTCTTCGCGCCCGCGCAGGAACTCGGTGCGATTGCGCCATTCCGAATCCGGAGAATAAGCAAGCGCAACCCGCTCTGGATCGCGCGTATTCCACGCATCCTCGGCAAGCTGAACTTTCTTCGCGGCGG
>CAZPZE010000469.1:0-2080 GCA_964590625.1 uncultured Solibacteraceae bacterium | reverse complement strand
CGGCAGGCGCCGAGGCGGATGGCCTGTTCGGCGTGATGCGCGGTGCGGATGCATTCGTCCAGACAGAGAGGGGTTTCGAGCTGAGCCTGCAATTGCGCGTGATCGATGATGTCGTCATGCGCGAGCGGCTGTTCGATCATGGTGAGGTTGAATTCGTCGAGTTGTTTGAGGAGCGGGGCGTCGGCGAGAGTGTAGGCGGAGTTCGCGTCGGCCATGAGGGGCGTTTCGGGGAAGCGCTGGCGGAGGCGGTGGATGACGTCGACATCCCAGCCGGGTTTGATTTTGATTTTGATGCGCTGGTAGCCGGCTGCGAGCTCGGTTTCGATTTTGGCGATGAGCTGGTCGACGGTGTCCTGAATGCCGATGGAGACGCCGCAGGGAATTTCGCGGCGCGCGCCGGCGCCGATTTCCTTCCAGAGCGGGTTGCCGTTGCGGCGTGCCTGCAGATCCCAGATGGCCGCTTCGACGCCACCGCGCGCCATGTTGTGGCCGCGGATGTGTTTCGTGAGGGCGTAAACGTCTTCGGCGCTCGCAAGATTTTTTCCGACGATGCGCGGCGCGACGTAATCGCGCGCGATGAGCCAGGTGCCGTTGGTCCACTCTTCGTTATAGAAAGGATGCTCGCCGGCGGTGATTTCGCCCCAGCCGGAGATGCCGTCGCCTTCAGCTTCGACGACGATGATGTTGCGCTCGTAAGTGCGGCTGAAGCTGGTTTCAAAGAAATGCACGAGCGGCATGCGGAGCTGGCGGAGGATGATGCGATCGATCTTCATAAGGTGGCTCCGGCGGGCGGGTCGCCGAGTAAGTAGGTGAACCAGTTTTCGTCGCGCTCGACGGCGATGACGGCGAGTCCTTTGGCGAAGGCGGATTCGAAATCTTCGGCGAGCTGGAGCTGGATGGCGCGGGCGCGTTCGGGATCAGTGCGGCGGATTTCGGCGATGTTGACGGGGAGGCGGATGCCTTCGTGGATTATGCCGCGCTCGTGGGGCTGGGCGATCCACCATTCGGCGACGCAGCGATCGGTGGGGAGTCCGCCGCCGAGCTGGCTGCTGGTGGTTCCGTATTGATTGCGGTTGTAAGTGCGGATGATGGCGCCGAGGCGTTCGATGTTGAAGTAGGCGTTTTTGGTTTCGAGAGGATCGAAGGTCCACTCGATGAGGGTGAGACCGCGGGCGAGGGCGTTATCGCGTTGGTGCATTTTGAGGCGGCGTCCGAGACCGGAATCGCGGTATTCGGGAAGCACGCCGAGCATGTGGGAGTGAAGGTAAGGCTTGTTGCCTGGCTTGAGTCCCGGGATGGCGAGGCAGAAGGCGACCATGCGGCCGGAGTCATAGGCACCGAAAACCTGTCCGCCGATTTTGGAGGCGACGACGAAGAACCGGACGGGGAGGAGATCGATGTGGCTGAAGCCCCAGATGATTTCCTGGACGTGGACGACCTCGCGGAATTCGTCTTCGGTTTTGAGGTCGTGGATGGCGATGGCGGCCGAGTTCATTGCCTCACCTCCTGCCTCACGGCCGGAGTCACCGCTTGGCCTCCTGCCAGAGGGCTTCGAGGTCGGCGATGGGAGTATCGCTGAGGTTTTTCCCTTCTTCGCCGAGGCGTTGTTCCATATAAGAGAAGCGGCGGCGGAATTTGGCGTTGGTGCGGCGGAGGGCTTGTTCGGGATCGACTTTCGAGAAGCGCGCGAGGTTGACGATGGTGAAAAGGATGTCGCCCATTTCGTCTTCGGCGGCGTGGGCGGAGCCGGTGGCGAGGGCGTCGCGGAATTCGGCGATTTCTTCTTCGAGTTTGGCGATGACCTGTTCGGCGCTATCCCAGTCGAAGCCCGAGCGCGCGGCGCGGGAGGAGATTTGCTGCGCTTCGAGGAGGGCGGGTTGGTGGCGCGGGATGGCGTCGAGAAGGCCTTTGGGTTTGTCGTGGTGCTGCTGTTTTTCAGCGGCCTTGATGGAATCCCAGATTTTCAGGACTTCGTCGCCGGTGCGGGCGGTTTCGTCGCCGAAGATGTGGGGGTGGCGGCGGATGAGTTTGGCGTTGATGGCGTCGAGGCAATCGGCGAAGGTGAAGTGGCCTTCTTCGG
>CAZPZE010000468.1:0-38994 GCA_964590625.1 uncultured Solibacteraceae bacterium | reverse complement strand
CGGATGAGCTCCTCGTTGATGATGCCGATGACCTGCTGGGACGGGGAGAGGGAAGTGAGGACTTCCTTGCCCATGGCGCGTTCTTTGACGCTTTCGATGAGCTGTTTGACGACTTTGAAGTTGACGTCCGCTTCGAGCAGGGCCACGCGCACTTCACGCAGGGCGGCTTCCATGTTTTCGGCGCTGAGGCGCCCTTCGCCGCGCAGGTTCTTGAAAACACGCTGCAGTTTGTCGGAAAGATTGTCGAACATGGTTCAGTCTGGCCGGCCCGGAAGGTCCTGCATTTCGGGCAAGGAGAGCCAATTCGGGAGTCTCTTTATTGTACCAGGGGGCCTGTCATTTGCTGAAGACAGGAAAAGAGCCAGGGAAGTTCGGTGGTCACGGAAGATGGAACCAACGAGGAACGCCCGTGTCGAGATGCGCCACATCGCAGAGGGGTTCAGCAGAATGAGCGGCGGGAGCGTTCATCCCCGCCACTTCGCGAGGATCTCGTCGACTTCACCGGCTACGCGCTGGCGCGCATCGGCACGATCGATTCCGGCAGTCAGCAGTTCGTCGTAATTCGAGTGGTTGTGCCGGACCGCCGCGGCGACGGCAAGGGTGAGTGCGCGCTCTTCCAATTCCCGGCCTGCCGCGGTTCTGCCTACCCGCCCGCTTCCGCGCCGCGCCGTGTGTTCGGCGATCGCCGCGGCTTCGCTTGTAGGACAGCGCGGAAACAGCGTCTGGATTTTCTGCGCCATCCGGATCGCAAGAACCCGGTCCTCCTCGCGCCGACGCGCCGCATCGCGCGCCCGGGCAGCCGTCCTCTCAGCGGCATCTTCGGTGCATTCCTGTTCGGCTTTCTCCAGCGCGGCGGGCTCGGCGAGAATGCCCTGCCTCTCATAACGCTTCCGTGACCGGCTGAAGCGCACAACAACGACGGTGCGGCCATATTTCGCGGCGCGCCGGGTCAGGGCGGCATCGCCGGAGGCGAGGAATTCGAGGTGATCGAGACGAGCGCAGGCCAGACACAGTTGCTGTCCCGCTTCCATACACAGAAGAGAATCCTGCTCGACCTCGGCGCCGCATTCGGAACACTGAGCGTCACGGAGGGTCTGGAATACGACAGTCTCGGGCGGCCGGTCGAGTTTCTCCTGAAGGCGCTTCTGTTGTAGTTCGGAGAGCGCCGGCGAGACGAAGTGTGTCCGGTAGTTCAGCTCGATCGAGGGATCGCCGCTTTTGCTGAACCGCAAATCGGCAGTTCCGTTTCGGGTTCGACGGACGTAGGCGGTTTCACTGGGCCTGAGTCCTGCCTCGCGCGCCCATTTTCGGAACGCCGCCATCACCGATGAGATCTTGTCGGGATTTCCCTGAATGACGAGTTCGAGGAAATCGATTCGCCCCTGGCGCCACGCGTTGACGTTGGAGGGCGCAAGCAGACCCATGCCGACGAGCACGTCAATGGAGGAGACGTAGGAATGATCGGCGAGCGCTGCCTCGGCCGCCGGGATGACCCGGGCAGTCAACGGTTCTGATGATTTTGGCGGCATCGGCGGATGATGTTCGAGTTGTAGAGTCGGGACCGCAAGTGATTGACGCTCTGCGCCGCCGGTCCAAAGGGATGCAAACGATGCTCCGCGAGCGCTGCTGTATTTCTTAAACAAAAAACGAGGCAATCGGGATTTCGAAGCCAGGAAGAAGAGCCGAAGAAATCGTCTGAGATGCGTCGAGAGAGATGCTGCCGTTTCCGCGGTGGATTTCGACCGTTTGCGATTTTGGGAAAACCTGCCATGCCTCGGTGACTCCGTTGCGGAGGTAAGCCCTGATCTTGTCATGACTATCGCTGGCGCGCTCTGTGGGCGAGATCACCTCGATGGCAATGTCCGGGGCACCCGGGACCGGGGTTCGATCAAGATCTATTTCCCGGGCCTTTCGTCCGAGCAGAACGCAAACGTCCGGGCGCAGCCGCAGTAGATCAGATAACGCGAATTCGAGGTCTGGAAATGCGACGCCTCTCGCGTCATCAAGGTATCGCCCCAGTGCTATAAGAATTTTTCGAACTATCGCCTGATGACGCGGTGTTGGACTGGACACCTCGATGATCTCTCCCTCCAGGAGTTCCAGGCGCCGCCCCTCCTCATACGGGAGCGCGTCGAACTGAAGACCGGACATGGTGGCGGACGTCGCCATAACTATTCCTATTTATCCATTATGCCCTTTGCAGGGCGCTATCCGTTCCAGTCCTGGGCGAGCATGCTGAAGACGCGGAGGTCGACCCAGTGATCGTGGAGCCATTCGGCTTCGCGGAGGACGGCTTCTTCCAGGAATTCGAGTTTGCGCGGGATGGAACTGCTGCGGTGGTTCCATGTCGCGCAGCGGATTTCGATGCGGTGGAGGCCGAAATCGCGGAAGCCGGTGGTGATCATGGCGCGGCAGGCGGCGGTGACGATGCCCTTGCCCTGGTGCGCTTCATCGATCCAGTAGCCGATGCTGGTGTTGCGGTGGAGGCGGTCGATCCGGTGCAGTCCGATGCAGCCGCAGATCGCGCCGCGGTGGCGGATCACGGTGGTGAAGCTCGTTCCGTCGGCGTTTTCGGCTGCGTGGATGGCGAGGAAGGATCGCGCGCCCGCCAGCGAATAAGACTGCGTTGCCCAGGGCAACCACTCCCGCAAACGTGCGCGGTTGCGATCGAAAACGGCGTATAACTCTTCGGCATCCTCCAGCCTTACCGGCTGCAATTCGGTCTCACTATTCAGGACAATCACGTTTTCTGCCGCACCGGCAGTGTTTCGCTCCATAATCCGCTTCCCAGACGCATTCGTATCGCGATGCCCTCAATCATCGGCTCGTCGAGCAGCAGATTCGCCTGCCAGACTCCCCCTCCGAGGGAACTGATTGTATGAGATTGCAATATTTCACCGGCGACGTCAATATTCACGTCGTTAGCGCCGAGAGTTTCCGCGCCGGAGCGGAACCAGCAGACCAGCGAGCCACCGCGGCCGATCGCGATGCGGCTGTCACCGGGCAGCGAGAATTCGACGCCGCATAATTCTGGAGCGGATCCGGGCAGATCGCCGGAGGGCGCGGCGGCTGTCTTGCCGGATTCGTCCATCATTTCGAATTCGACAGTGTTGCTCAACTGGCTGTTCTTTGTCCGAAGGCGGACGCGATGGCGCCCCGGCGTGAGTCCCGGCGGTCGAACGCAGTTCGCCTGCCACTCGCCGGGTCCGTTGGCTGCGACGATGAGGGTCTGGGTGCCGAATCCGTCGACTTCGACGAAAAGGTCGTCTGCCGTGAGGCCGGTTTCCGGCGATTGGAAGTAGCAGCAGACGTATTCGTCTTTGAGCGGGTGGAAACTGGCAATCTGGGTTCGATTATTGACGGCGGCGTTCAGATGCGGCGCGGGCAGGGCGCCGGTGGGCACCGGCCACTTCCGCCGGCAGACGACTGACGCCCGTTGATTCGTGATGTCGCGCAGTTCGGCCTGCGCGAAGCCGGCCGACCGGCACATCGCCAGCAGGCCTTCGGGCGACGGTCCGCACCAGTTATCGATCTGCCCGCCGAGTTCCGTGCGTTCGTAAAATTCCAGGACCGCGGGGATTGTGCGCGATTCCGATGCGATCACGAATGATTCGATCAGCGCTGTATCGGTGCAGAGTTCGACGACTTTTTCGAGGCCGAGCAGGGGGTGGCGGAGGTGGTAGAGCACGCCGAAAAACAGCACGATATCGAACGTGCCGAGACGGCTTGCCGAGAGTTCGCTGACGTCGAGCGTCAGGTACTCGACTCGGGAGTTCAGAAGCTCTTTCGCTTCGATGAACGTGTTCAGCGCGACGCAATCGACCGCGACGACCTCCGCGCCCCGGCGCTCGCATTCGAAGCTGAACCAGCCATCCCACGCGCCGATATCGAGCACGCGCTTGCCGCGCAGATCTTCCGGCAGCGGAAAAAGACTGAGGCGCCAGCGCAGGTGTTCCACGCTCTGCAGCCCAGGCAGCACGCTTCCATCGGGCAGTTCGATCGTGTGATAGCGGAAGCGCGACTGAACGCGCTGGGCCATTTCCTGAATGCGGTCCTCGAAACCCTGGTTTCCGGCCGCGATGCGAAGTTCCGCCATCAGGCCCAGTTTAACGGCTCCAGCCGGATTCGCTCAGAAGCCGGTAAACGAGCGCCACGGGCAAGCCAACGACGTTCGAATACGACCCATCGATTCGAGAGATCCAGCGCGAGGCGGTTCCCTGGATGGCATAGGCGCCGGCCTTATCCATCGGCTCGTTCGAGGCGGCGTATTCCGCGATTTCGTCATCCGTCATGGGATCGAACCAGACGGCGGTGGAATCGGCCGCGAGCGCGAGACGTTTGCCGCCGCGCATCAGACAGACACCCGTGATGACGTCGTGGCGATTGCCGGAGAGGCCGGAAAGCATGCGGGCGGCATCGGCGCGATCTGCGGGCTTACCCAGGATGCGGCTCTCGAGCACGACGGTCGTGTCCGCTGTAAGAACGAATTCATTTTGGCCCGCTGGAATCGCACGCGCTTTTTCTTCGGCGAGTCGCAGGACGTATTCGCGCGGCGATTCGCCCAGCCGGGGAGTCTCATCGATATCGGCTACCCGCACGACAAACGGAATCTCCGCCGCCGCGAGCAGTTCCGCGCGTCGCGGCGAGCGAGAGCCCAATACCAGCGGACTAGCGGCCACCAGCCCCCGGATGATTGCCGTATTTTTTCTCGCCGGCTTCGATCGCGACCGCGAGCGTATTCTGCTTCGGCGGCAGCGGGCAGGTGGCGAAGGCGATAAACGCGCAGGGCGGATTGTAGGCCTGATTGAAATCGAGCGTCACGAAGCCGTCTTTCGGTTTGTCGGTATCGAGGAAGCGGCCCTGGGCGTACGTGGTGCTTCCGGTTGTTGCGTCTTTAAACATGAAGGACAGCGAGCCGTCGTCATCGGCGACAGGTTCGAGATGCACGGTTTTACCGGCGACCGTGAACTCCGCATAGCCGGGCGACGGTTCTTCGTCCGTCATGCCGAGGATGTTCGTGATGCGGATTTTCTTCGGGGTGGGATATGCCACCCACTTCGCGCGGATGCGCCATTTTTCCGAGACAGGAAACCACTTGCACCCGGTGAAATTGCGGCGGGTTTCGGCATTCGGATCGCGCATCCGGATACCGGTTCGATCCATTCTTTGGATAACCGTAAGCAGCAGGCTACCGACCTGAACGGAGTCGGGATGCTCGTCGGTATCAGGCTTGATGGTGACCACGCGGCCCGCCGGTTTGCCGTTCAGTATTGCGCCCGTTCCCGGGATCGGCTCCAGGGTGACGACGCCTTTCTGCATTCGCAGCGTTCCCAATTTGCGCGGCGCGCCGGCGGGCAGAACGACATCCGACTGCGGATCGGACCCGATCGACATCACGCCGTCATGCAGCCAGAACAGGCCGGCGACTGCGAGCCAGCCATCGGGCTTCGTGAGACTATCCTGCCGTTTGGCGCGCCACTCGTTTTCCATCTTCAGGAAATCGCGCGCGGGAGGTACCGCGGCGGAAACGAGCAGCGCCGCCAGAGGCAGAATTGCGAGATGTACGGGCGCCACGCGGGGCATGCTTATTTGAGCATCGAGTAGTCGGTGGGGTTCATGTAGGTATCGTCGACGTGATCCACCAGCTTCCCGTCTTTTTCGGACTCCGCTTTCACCTTAACCCATTCGGGGTCGGCGTTGAAGGCAGCCCAGTTTTTCGTCGCGGCTTCGCGGCTCGGGTGTTCCAGCATGTAGATCAGTACGTTGTCTTTGTTGTCCTGCGGAACCCAGTAGCCGACGCTCTTCATATCGTGTTTGTTGAAGATCGTAATGGTGTGTTCGCGGAAGCGCTTGTTCAGAGCATCGAGCTTTCCAGGATTGGCGTGATACACCCGCAGCTCAAAAACGTGATTCGGGCTCTGGGCCTGCGATTGCTGAACGGTCGCGATGCCCAGCATCATCAGCGCGCCGCAAAGGAAGGAAACGAGGTGTGAGATTTTCATACGGAGCAGCATACAACATTTGCTCCGAATAAAGGTCAGGCGGGGACCGCGACCTTCGCCAGCGCCCCTACCAGCGCTTCGGCGTCGGCATCGCTCAGCTTGAGCCCGCCGCGGGTGACGTAGAACACATCGATTGCCTTTCTCGCCTCGGTATCGACGAGAACCACTTCGATGTTGGCTCCGCTTTTCGAAATCACGGATGCAATATCGCAAAGCAATCCGGGGCGGTCCTGGGTCAGGAGTTCGACGAGTGTGGAGGTCGGCGACGCGCCGTTGTTGTACGTTACGCGGGCTTCGGCCAGTACGCGCGCATCCGGCTTCACGCGCGGGCGGCGTTCGAGCAGATGCTCCATCGTAATCTCGCCGCGAACCGCTTTGATGACCGTGCGGATGACCTGCTGGACCTCATCGGGATTCAGATCGAGTGTGCGATGTTCGTCGGCAAAGGCGAAGGTGTCGATCACACGGCCGCGGGCGTTCGAAAAGGCTTCCGCGCGGAGGATGTTGAGGCCGTAGCTCGAAATCGCGGCGGCGATCAGGGCGAAAAGGCCGGGCTTATCGTTCGCCACCACGCTGAGGTTCCAGACTTCGGAACGAACAAGCGAGGCGGCGACGCCTTTCTCCTTCGCTTCCGCATCCAGCCGAAGGTGTTCCTGCATCTCTTCGGCGCTGTGGATCCGCAGATAGCGCGGCGGCAGCCCTTCGAGGAACGCGCGCATCTCGGGCGAACCGTGCGTCTCGGGCGGCGCCATGCGCGAACTCAATTCGCGGGTCAGCTCGGCGTTCACGAGCATGTAGAGTTTCCAGAGCAGTTGCCGGCGCCACGGAGTGAGCGCGGACGGATTGACGGCGCTGATATCGGCCCACGTGAGGAGCGTGAGCAGACGCAGCCGCTCGACGGTGCCGACTTTGTCAGCCACCGAACGGATGACTTCGGGATCGGAGAGATCGCGTCCGCTCATCGCGGCCGAAAGTTCGAGGTGGGCGGCGATCAGGAATTCGACGATGCCCCAGGCGCGATCACTGATTCCTGCACGCCGCAGCGCGGGTCCCGCGATGCGGACTGAAACCGGAACATGGGGCTCATCCGGCGTGCCTTTACCGACATCGTGAAACAGCAGCGCGACGGGCAGCAGATCGAAATCCTGGGTTTCGGCGGCGAGATCGCCGAAGGGATCGCCCTTCTTCTGGCGCAGGCTCAGAGCGTTGGTGATGGCGACCAGCGTGTGTTCGTCCACCGTGTAGCGATGGTAGAAGTCGCGGATGACGAGCGCTTCCATATCGCGCAGCTCGGGGAAGATTCCTTCGAGCGCCTGGCACTCGTGGAGCATGCGGAGCGCGGCGGCGGCATGAGGCAGCAGCATGGCGCGCCGGATCGGCGCAAGCAGATTCGATTGCTTCTTCGCCCAGTCTTCGAAGTGGCCGCTGGCGCGTTCGAGGCGATCGAGCGTGTCGCTCGCGAGCGGCAGCCCGTGCATCGCGACGAATTCGAAAAGCCGCATGACGATGCCGGGATCGTTTTCGACGGCGTTGGGGGAGCGGAACAGAATTTCGCCGCGGACCACGGAAAAATCGGCGTTCGAGAGACGGGAGATGCGGTCGCGAAACTGAGAGAACAGCGAGCTGCCTTTCGCCTCGAAACGATCGAGGCGGCGATTTGCCAGCCGCGAAATGCCGCGCACCGCGCGGTAGTAGCGGCGCATCAGCTCTTCGGCCGAAGAGGCGCCGATCAGCCTGGCGATTTCGTCCTGGCGATCGAACGTGAAACGATTGTCGTCTCGCCCGGCGAGGTAATGCAGGAAGCAGCGAACCTCGAACAGCACCGCGGTATCGGGAGGAGACTGTTCGTCGCCCGCGCCCAGTTTCGCGAGCCAGCGCAGCACCTGCATGTCGCGAAGGCCGCCGGGGGCGTCTTTCACGTTGGGTTCGAGGTGATAGAGGGTGTGCTGGAACTCGGCGTGGCGCTCTTTGGTGAGGCGCGCGATGTCTTTTCCAAGCTCAGGCCGCGGATCTCGAATCTGGCGGAACAGCGCTTCGTCCCCGGCGAGAAACCGGCGATCGAGCAGGCTGACCGAAAGTTCCGCGTTTGCGTTATCGATCTGATTGCATTCCGCGGGCGTGTGAACGGACTGGCTGATCCGCAGCCCCTGATCCCAGAGATCGCGCAGCAAAAGCGACAGCGGCTCTTTGATCGCAATCTGAGCGCGATCATCGCGTCTGCCGCCGGTAACGCCCGGCACAATGATGAGCAGATCAATGTCGGAGTAAGGGAATAACTCGGAACGGCCGTAGCCGCCAACAGCGCCGATAGCGGCGCCGGGCGGCATTGAAGACCAGTGCTCGCGGACAATCGCATCCACGCGCGCCGTTCTTGCGGCCAGCATGGCGGCCGCATCGCGCGTGACAAAGAACTGTTCCCTGATTTCCTGTTCCGTCACGCGCGCGTTCTGCAGCTCTCCAGGCTATACGGCGGCGTCGCCACGGTCTCCGTTACGGATACGAATTGCGTCAGCCACGTCATAGACAAAAATTTTACCGTCTCCGATTTTTCCGGTTCGGGCGGCGCTCGAAAGCGCGTCGACAACTTCGTCGAGACGCTGGTCCGGAACGACAAGATCGAACCGCACTTTCGGCAGTAAATCGACGTTGTATTCCTGGCCGCGGTAGACCTCTTTATGGCCCTTCTGGCGGCCATGACCGCGAACTTCGCTGATGGTCATGCCATCGATGCCGATGTTCTTCAGGGCTTCCTTGACTTCCTCGAGTTTGAATGGCTGGACGATCGCTTCGATTTTTTTCATTTCAGGCCTCTCTTAGTGTCCCGCGCCGTCAGGCTTCGAGAATGTATCCTTCTTCGCCGTGCTGAGTCAGATCGAGTCCCTGTTCTTCGGCATCGGCATCGACCCGAACGCCGATCAGCACGTCGCATATTTTCAGGATAATGAGCGTGCCCACCACGGCGAGGCCGATCGCGATCGCCACGCCGATGGCCTGATTGAGAACCTGGCCGGGGTTGCCGTCCACGAGCCCCAGCGGAACCACTTTGCCGTTGATCTGAGCGTCGTTCACCAGGTTGGTGGCAAACACGCCGGTGAGGAGGGCGCCAAGCGTTCCGCCTGCGCCATGCACGCCGAATGCGTCGAGCGTGTCGTCGTACTTGAACATGTTCTTGACCGTGGTCACCATCCAGAAGCAGAAGATGCCCGCCAGCAGGCCGATCAGCAGGGCCGGCATCGGCATAACGAAACCGGAGGCCGGGGTGATCGCGACCAGGCCCGCCACGCAGCCGGAGATGCCGCCGAGCATGCTGGGCTTGCCGCTGTGCAGCCATTCCGCTGCCATCCAGCCTGCGGCTGCAGAGGCGGCCGCGAGGTGCGTGGCGACGAACGCGGAACTGGCGAGGCCGGAAGCCGCGAGCGCGCTGCCGGCGTTAAATCCAAACCAGCCGACCCACAGGAGACAGGCGCCAATCACGCTCAGCACCAGGCTGTGCGGCTTGATTGGCTCCGCGGGATAGCCTTTGCGTTTGCCGAGATAAAGCGCGCAGACCAGCGCTGAAACGCCGGAGGTGATGTGGACGACCGTGCCGCCGGCGAAATCGAAGGTTGGGATGGATCCGCCGAGGTAGGCGTTGAGAAGGCCGCCCTTGCCCCACACCATGTGCGCCATGGGGAAGTAGACGATCAGCACCCAGAGCGACGTGAAGAGCGCCATGGCGCTGAACTTGATGCGCTCGGCGTACGCGCCGGAGATGAGGCCGGGCGTAATGACCGCAAACATCATCTGGTAGATCATGAACGTGAGCTGCGGAATTGTGCCCGCGTAATCGCCGTTCGGGTCTTTACCGACGCCATGCAGGAAGAGGTATTTGAAGCCGCCGATAAACGGCGTACCTTCGCTGAAGACCAGGCTGTAACCAACCAGCGCCCAGATGATGGTGACGATCACCATCATGATGAAGCTGTGCATCATGGTGCTGAGCACGTTCTTTCGCCGGACCAGGCCGCCGTAAAACAGCGCCAGGCCGGGGCCGGTCATCATGAGCACCAGAGCCGCGCTCACCAGCATCCAGGCGTTATCGCCTGCCGACTGCGCGCTTTTTGCCGCAGCCTCCAGTGCGGTTACCCGCGCTGACACATCAGTCGCTGCCTGCAGCAGCAAAGCGTTTGGAAAATGCATGGACCGGCCCTCGACGTGGAGTTTTCAGCTAAGTTGCAAGACCTATTATTCATAAACTTTTGTCCGGGTAGAAATTCATATACTCGATGCAGCTAATTTAAAAAATTGATTACGCAGGAAGAAGCTGCGCGGCAGGCATGTGGATGGATCGGCCGCCAACGAAGATTCAATGACTTAGAGTTGTATTGACGTGGAGGACTAAACCGGGACGCCGACTCGCCACAGCGCGTACCCAACCGCCTGGCGGAAGCACAACCACCACACACGCACCGCCGGTCCGCCCCGATCTTCGCGTGGAGACCCCCAGGCCGTGATCCCCTGTTTTGCGAGGATTCGCTTCACACGGAACATGTGGTAGCCGTCGCTGACCACGATGCAGGAGCGCAGTCCCATCCGCTTGAAAATCTCGTAAACCGCGGCGAGGGATTTGACGGTGGAGTCGCCCGCGTTTTCCACGATGATCGATTCCGCCGGAACGCCGTGCGCGACGAGGTAGGAACGTCCGACGCCGCCTTCGGTGAAAGCCGGATCGCCGCCGGGTCCGCCGGTGGTCAGGACGTAGGGCGCCATGCGCCGGTTGTAGAGCTCGATGGCGTGATCCAGCCGGAGCTTCAGGACGGGCGAAGGCGCGCCGCGATATTCCGCCGCGCCCATGACGATGATGGCGTCGGACGGTGTGGCGTCGTCGATTGCCGATTCCCTGTGAATGCGAACGGAAAGCGCCAGGAGATAACCGAGCGCGAACATGACTGCTACCATCGCCGCCAGGCCGGCCAGTTGTCTGAGGTGCGTTATTCTGATGACAACATTGTACGGGATGCCCGGAATTCAGACGATTACAAGTGCCGCGAATCCGCTGCTCCGCGACGTGCGCCGCGCCATCTCCCGGGGCGAGCGTACGGCGGCGGGACTTTGCATCGCCGAAGGTTTCCATCTGCTGGAAGAAGCGCTGCGCAGCGGATGCGAAGTGCCGGTGGTGCTGGCCTCGGAAGCGTGCCGCGCCACGGTGGAGCGGCAGGTGCGCGGGCTCTCATCCACGCGGATTGCCGCGCTTCCCGTGCCGCTTTTCGAGAGCATTGCCGCCACGGAGACGCCGCAGGGCGTAATGGCGCTGGTGCGGATGCCGGAGTGGTCAACCGATCAGGTTTTCCGGGGTGCCAGCCTCGTGGTGGTGCTCGACGGGCTGCAGGATCCGGGCAATGCGGGCACTATCGCGCGCGCAGCGGAAGCGTTTGGCGCCACCGGGTTGCTGTTTCTGAAGGGATCGGCGAGCCCCTATCACCCGAAAACGCTGCGGGCTTCGGCGGGATCGCTGTTCCGATTGCCCTTTGTCGCGGGGCTGGATATCGCGCTGGCGAAAGCGACTTTGCGGCAGCAGCGCGTGGGCGTCTATGCCGCCATGCCCTGCACGCCGGAGCGCAGGCAGGCCGCGGCGACGGATTTCGTGCGCCGATGCGCGATCATCGTCGGCAGCGAGGGGCGGGGAATCAGCAAGGAATTGTACGGGCTCGGCGAAGATGTGGCGATTCCGACGAGCGGCGTGGAATCCCTGAATGCGGCTGTGGCCACTTCCGTGCTTCTCTATGAAGCGAGCCGGCAGAGGCGGGAAGCGGTTCGCGCCGAAGCACGCCGGGAACGCGCTGTGTGAGCCTTTTCGAATCCAATCCGTTGAGCCATGCGGAACCGGCCGGTTCCGATTCGAAGCGCCCGCTCGCCGAGCGCATGCGGCCGGCGACGCTCGACGATTACGCCGGGCAGGAGCATATTCTGGGGCCGGGCAAACCGCTGCGGTCGCAGATTGAGCGCGACCAGCTCAGTTCCATCATTCTGTGGGGCCCGCCGGGGGCGGGGAAGACGACGCTCGCGCTGATCATAGCGCGGATGACGAAGAGCGAGTTTCTGCCGTTCAGTGCGGTGCTCTCCGGTATCAAAGAAATCAAAACTGTGATGGCGGATGCCGAGCGGCTGCGGAAACTGGGGCGGCGGACGATCGTTTTCATCGATGAAATCCACCGGTTCAACAAAGCGCAGCAGGATGCGTTTCTGCCTTACGTGGAGCGAGGCGACATCATTCTGATCGGCGCGACGACGGAGAATCCGTCGTTCGAGATCAACGCGGCGCTGCTGTCGCGGTCGCGGGTTTACATGCTGCGGGCGCTGACGGCGGAGGAAATCGTGCCGCTGCTGCGCAAAGCGCTGCCGCTGCTCGATCCGCCGGTGACCGCGGCCGGCGAAATCCTGGAGAAGATCGCGGCGGCATCGAATGGCGATGTGCGTTCTGCTTACAACGTGCTCGAAGCGGCGGCGTCCGCGAGTCCTTCGGGGGCGATTGAAGATCGCGCTGTCACCGACGCGCTGGGCCGCAAGGTTCTGCTTTACGACAAAGCCGGCGAAGAGCACTACAACCTCATTTCGGCCATGCACAAGTCGGTGCGGTCAAGTGCGCCCGATGCCGCGCTTTACTGGCTGGCGCGCATGCTCGAAGCGGGGGAAGACCGCATGTATATCGCGCGGCGCGTGGTGCGCATGGCGATCGAAGATATCGGACTGGCGGATCCGCGGGCGCTCGAGCAGTGCATCGCGATGCAGCAGGCAGTGCATTTTCTCGGGATTCCTGAGGGCGACCTCGCGCTGGCGCAGGCGGTGATTTATCTTTCGGTCGCGCCCAAGTCAGACGCGGCGTATAAGGCGCTGGGCGAAGTGACGGAGGAAGTCCGGCGCGGGCGCGCGGAGCCCGTGCCGATGCATCTGCGCAATGCGCCCACGCGCGCGATGAAGGAATGGGGCTACAGCGTGGGCTATCAGCATGCCCACAACTTCGAAGACGCCATCAACGAGATGGAATGCCTGCCCGAATCGCTCGCGGGCAGGCAGTGGTATCACCCGACCGGGCGCGGTATCGAAAAGCGAATTCAGGAACGGCTGGAAGAGCTGCGTGCGCGGCGCTCTACTTCGCCAGAGCCTCAGCAATAGCTTTTTCGGCCAGCGGATTCATGACTTCGTAGCCTTTGGCCGTTGGATGGAGACCGTCCTCGGTCATATCGGATTTCAGGAAGCCCTTGTCGTCCACCGTGACCGAAAAATAGTCGAGATACACCGCGTTGTGTGCCGCAGCGTAGCTCTTGATCCATTGGTTGAGCTGCAGGATTGTAGCGGGCGGACGTCCGCCGGTCATGGCCGGGCGATTCGGCATATCGCAGACCGGCATGACCGAAGCCATGATGACCTTAATGCCGGCGCCGCGCGCCATCGTTTCCATGGCGGCGAGATTGTCTTCGATCGATTCGATGGAAACCGGTCCAAGATTGCCCGCGATGTCATTCGTACCGCCGAAAATCACGACGGCCTTCGGCTGCAGCGCGATTACATCCGGATAGAAGCGGAGCACCATCTGCGCGGTGGTCTGGCCGCCGATGCCGCGATTCAGATACGGCTTGCCGGGAAAGAACGGGCCGAAGCGCTGCGTGTTGTGCATGTTGTCCGTGATGGAATCGCCCATGAACACGACGCGCTGCTCGCCGGGCGCGGGCGGTTTCACCGCGGCGTTTTCGGCTGCGTAGCGATGCAGGTTGCCATAGTCATTGACGAGCGTGACCGCCTGACGAAGCGGCGGCGGAACCACCACGGCAGCCGGAGGCGCCTGGGCGAGCGCGAGGAGAGGCATCAGCACGACGAGCGAAAAACGCATGTCCGCTATTGTATCGGTGATCGGCTTTGCGGTTAATTCGCGGAAGGCTGGTTCACGTGATCGATGACAAGCACGTCCGCCGGCGCTTTGGTGGCTTCCAGCTTGAGGCCGAGCTGCTGCTGCATGGCGGTGAAAAGGTCGGGATACTTCTCCGCGCTTTCCGATGCCTGCGCGCGAGCGCCCTGGCCGCCGAACTGCGTTTCGTCGGGCGTCCACTGCAGCGTGAAGTCGTAACGTCCCTGGAGTTCGGTGTGATCGACGACAGGACGATCGAGCACGCGCTGCTGCAGCAGGCCGGCGAAGTCACCCATGTTGGCGTTGCGGACCACCAGATTCCCGAGGCCGCGGAAGCCGAGGCCTGGAAGCCCCTTCGGATTGCTGGTGTTCTCCGTCAGCTTCGGACCGGCCTTGCCAACGGTGATGAGGTAGACCGAAAGCTCCTTCTTTTCGATATGGAATTTGAGCCCAAAGCGCTCAGCCAGGAGCTTCTTCATCATCGTCTTGATCTGCGTGTCATTCGGCATGCCAGGCTTGTCGGGGACGGCGGCGAGATCGAACTTGTCCGTCTCCAACCAGCCGGGCGCGCCGGAAATCTGGTGCGGATGCAGGCCGTAGGTAAACGTGATGAGATCGCTCAGCGTGGTGTTGAGCGTGGAGAAATTACGGCCGTTCATGCGAATGCCAAGGCCCTGGCGGTTGGGATCGCTCGGTTTGATGGTTGCGGCTTCCCAGGCGGGGTCGGCGTTCTCCGACATCGGGGTCGGCGGTGGCGGAGGTTCCGGAATCGCCCACGCGGTCTTCTCGGTCGCGAGCGCAAGATCCATCGGGATCGGATTCGGACCCTGTGTCCACGTGCCAGTGATGGCGTTGCCGTCGGTATTGCTGAATTTGCCTTCATAGACGCCGCCAATCGCGGGAACCGTGAACTTCACGTTGCCGCCCTGCACAGTGACGGAGCCCGCGGGAATCGCCTGCCCGCCCTGATCGATGCTGTACGTCAGGGCCTTGTAGCCGCCTGCGTCCTTTGTCACCTTGATGACGATACGCAAATCGCCCTGAGGCGCATGCAAAGTCCCCTGCCAGGTGCCGGAGAGGTCGTGCTCCTGGGAAAAAGCGGGCGACACCGCCAGAATCCCCGCCAGAATACCTGCCCAAAGCGCTCTTCTTGTCATGGATCTCCTCTTCCTGCTCCCCGTGGGACGCGTCAGGCGCATGTCCGTTAGCGAAGACAGTAGGGACGCCGGGAAAATTACGGTTGTTCCTGCAAATCGTGAAGAATTTCGCTGTGCGCCAGTTGGTCGCGGCTGCCGGCGAACGCGATGATGTGCCACGGCCCGGTCCACGGGGTTTTCGCCTGCAGGGCGGCTTTTTGTTCCGGCAAACCGCCCGGAAGATGAGCGCTCATGGTGCTGGCGTCCAGCCGGCGGAGTTCCATCGGAGGAGAGCCAGCCACCTTTTCGTCGTAAATGCCGAGGAAACTGGCGTCATGCAGCGGAAGAATGAAGGGCAGCGCCGCGGTTGCGGGAAGATTGCCGGGCGCGCTGACTGCGAAACGAAATTGCGTCGTGTCGTCGAGAATCGCGAGATCGAACAGCAGCGCCGAACGCGGCACGATGTAGCGGAACGCGACGCCGTCATTCCAGACGCGGACTTCGAACTGAATCCGCCGGCCGGTGGTGCTGGTCTGGAGGTAATCGGCCCAGAGTCCGTTGTAATGCGGGCCGTGGATGGGCTTATCGGCGCTGAGCCCGACGTTTTCGCCGAGCAGCGGCTCCTGGAAAAGGATATCGAGCCCGAGGTATGACGTGCCGAGCACGGGCTTGCCGTCGCGCCACACTTCATACGCGAGGCAGTTCAGGATCGAGCCTTCGGGAAGCGCGGTGAAGAGGCGGAATTCCAGCTTGCCGTCCGGTGATTTTACGGCGCGCTCATCGGTGGCGTGCGCCGCCGGGCAGAGAAGGGTGATGGCGAATAGAAAGAGGGCAGACCAACGCAGTCTGCCCTCTTTCCGGAAGGTCAGGCCCAACTGAAGCCGGAATCCGAGAGCGGCAGCGAGCGCACGCGCACGCCGGTCGCCGCGAAGATGGCATTCGTCAGGGCGGGGACGATCGGTGGTAGCGAAGGTTCGCCCATGCCGGTCGGCCGGTTGTTGGAAGTGAGGAAATGGATCTGGATTTCCGGCGGCGACTGCGCCAGCCGCACCATGCTGTGCTGGTGGAAGTTGGTCTGTTCGACGCGGCCTTTCTCGATGGTGATCTTCTGGCTCATTGCTTCGCTGAGACCATCGATAATGCCGCCCTGGCAGATGTTTTCCGCCGCGCCGGGATTGATGATCTGGCTGCCGACGTCGGCCGCGACCCAGACCTTCTCCACTTTGACTTTTTTCGCCGAATCCACCGCGACCTGGGCGACTTCTGCGAAGTAGCCCTGATGGCTGAAGTGGAAAGCAACGCCCATGCCGCTGCCTTTTGGAAGCGAGGTCTTGCCCCAGTTCGATTTCTCGGCGACCATCTGCAGAACCCCGCGCGCGCGGGAGGCATTGAATCCGCCTCCGAATCCGCCGCGGCCGTTGGTCTGGGCGAGCGCCGGGATTTCCGAATCGAGAAGCTCGAGCCGGAACTGCACCGGATCTTTGCCCGCGGCGTGCGCAAGTTCATCGAGGAACGAATGGATGACGAACGCGATCGCGTTGCTGCCGGGAGCGCGCAGCGCGCCGGTGCGGAGGCCGAGCGGCATCGTCGAAATGTGCAGCTGGTAGTTCGGGACGAAGCGCTGCGGGAATTCCGTTGCGCCGATCGTGCCGGTGACCGGAGTGGTGCCTTCGGCGTAACCGACGAAGTGATTCCGCCACGCCACGATCTTGCCCGATCCATCGAGCCCGGCCCTCAGATACTGGAATCCGCCGGGGCGATAGAAATCGTGCTGCATATCGTCTTCGCGCGACCAGAGCAGCTTAACCGGAACGCCGGCTTCTTTGGCGATCCAGGCGGCTTCCACCATATAGTCGTTCGTGAGACGGCGTCCGAAACCGCCGCCGCCGCGGGTCATGTGGAGGATGACGTTGTCCTGCGGAATGCCCAGGGTCTGGGCGACGGACATGCGGCCGGGGCCGGGTTGCTGGCTATCGGTCCAGATCTCGACCTTGCCGTCATGATAATGAGCGGTCGCGCCCTGGGGTTCGAGCGGTGCGTGAGAAATGAACGGATAGGAGTACGCAGCCTCAACTACTTTCGAGGCGCCCTTGATCGCGCTGTCGAAATCGCCGTCGTTGCGGCTGGTGGACATCGGCGGCTGTTTGCTTAGCTCATCGGCCTTCTGTTTGAACGCCGTGCTGCTGCCGCCCGCGTTGGGGCCGTCATTCCAGGTGACCTTCAGGGCCTGGCGCGCTCTCTGCGCGTACCACCACGCATCGGCCAGGATGGCGACGCCGCTCACGAGATCGCCAGGGCGTCCGGTGATGGTGGTGAGTTCGGGCCGATCCACGATGAAGGCATTTTTTATGCCCGGCATCTTTTTGATCTCGTCGAGATTCGCGCTCGCGACTTTCGCGCCGAGCACCGGGCCGCGCTCGAACACCGCATACTGCATGTTCGGGATCTTCACGTCGATCGTGAAGATCGGCTTGCCGGCGACGATCTCCGGCACATCCACGCCCTTCTGGGTATGGCCGATGATCTTGTACTGCGAAGGATCTTTGAGCTTGAGGGTGGAGAAATCCGGAACCGGGAGAGTCGCGACCTTCGACGCCAGCTGGCCGTAGCCAATCGACTTGCCGCCGGACATCACGTGGCCGGAGGCGGTGGTGCAGTCCTTATCGGAAACGCCCCAGGTCTGCGCGGCCGCCGTGATAAACATGGCGCGGGCCGCGGCGCCCACTTCGCGCATCGGCTGCCAGTTGGTCGGCGTGGCGGTGCTGCCGCCGGCGCTCTGCGCGTTGTACTTTGAGGGATCGAAATCGGTCTGCTCGATGCGAACGTTCTTCCAGTCGACATCGAGTTCGTCGGCGATCAGCATGGGCAGCATGGTCTTCACGCCCTGGCCGAGTTCGGGATTTTTCGCCATGATGGTGACGGTTCCGTCGGCGGCGACCTTAATATAGTTCGCTGGCTCGGGCGGCCTCTGGGGCTGCCCGCCGCGGCCCTGCGCCAGGAGATCCTGCGCGGTATCGAATCCAAAAACGACGGCGCCGCCGGCAGCGAGGCTGACTTTGAGGAAGAGCCGGCGTCCAGGCAGTTTGGGAGTTTCGGTGGTCTTCATTAGCGGCCTCCCTCCTTCTGCGCGACAGTGGTGCGATGCGTGGCCGCGATTTCGGCTGCGCGGTGCACGGCTGCGCGAATGCGGACGTACGTTCCGCAGCGGCAGAGATTGCCGGTCATCTTGTCGTCGATGTCTTTATCAGTCGGGTGCGGCGTTTTCGCAAGGAGAGCGGCGGCCGACATCATTTGTCCCGCCTGGCAGTAGCCGCACTGCGGTACGTCTAATTCTTCCCAGGCGAGCTGCACCGGATGCGAGCCGTTGGCGGAAAGACCTTCCACCGTGGTGATCGGCTGATCCTTGACCATGGAAAGTGGGGTGCTGCAGGACCGGACCGGCTGCCCGCCCAGATGGACGGTGCAGGCGCCGCACTGGCCGATTCCGCAACCAAATTTGGTGCCGCGCAGTTCGAGAATGTCGCGCAGCGCCCAGAGCAGGGGCATATCGGCCGGGGCATCCACCGTGCTGGTATGTCCGTTCACGTTGAGTTTAAAGGCCATAGTGTTCTCCAGACTAACTCTCTTAAGATACACCTGCGCGCGTCCGGATGTGCATCGAGGGAACGCCTGAGCGGGCTGGCATAGTATCGGGAGGGAGGAGATTCGAAATGGATATCCAGAGAGCCGGTTCGAAGCCATCCACGAAAGGACCGGCTGACTATTTCACAGGGACCGTGCGGGTCGATCCGTTATTCCAAACCGAGGCGCCAGCGCGCGTGAGAGGCGCCAACGTGACGTTCGAGCCTGGCGCGCGAACCGCGTGGCACACGCATCCGCTCGGCCAGACGCTGATCGTCACCGCCGGATGCGGACGCGCGCAGCGATGGGGCGGCCCGATCGAGGAAATACGTCCGGGCGACGTGATTTCCTTCGCGCCCGGCGAAAAGCACTGGCACGGCGCTGCGCCCACAACGGCAATGACCCATATCGCGATTCAGGAAGCGCTGGACGGAAAGCCAGTGGACTGGCTGGAGAAGGTCACGGACGAGCAGTACGGCGGCTGACCTTTTGGTTCAGAGCCGGGGCCGGTTTCCGACGATCGTCACCTGCATGTCCGGACTTCGCGCGATGATGCGCTCGTCGATCGGGGTCCCCAACAACTTCAGCGGGCCGGGCGCTTTCGAATGAGAGAGAAAGATCTGGGTGACGCCGCGCTCGCGTGCGAAGTTGACGATCGCCTCGGCGGGATCGCCATCCGGCTCGATCAGCTGCGATTCGATGTGGAGATTGCGGGCGAATCCCAGATGGCGGTCGATCGCCTCGCTGTCTTTGCTGTCCGCAATCCCGACTGCGATGCACTCCCCGTGCAGGTAATCCGCAACGCGTTTCGCGCGGCGGATGACGGCCGCACTCGAAGGGTCCGGCGTGACGAGAACAAGGATGCGCTCCAGGCGTCCCGTGGGTTGCCGCGGCGGCTCACCGGGATCGCCGTGGTGCGATTCGCTCTCATGCGCGGTCTGCCGGATTGCGAGTTCGCGCAGCGCCACGAGCGTCGGCTCCTGGAAGAAATTTTCGAGGGACTGCTTCGCTTTTTCGGGTGAGTAGACCACTCCGCGGACCAGACGGTTAATCAGCGCCCCGGGGGTAAGATCGACGAGCACGACTTCCCCGGCCTGCTTCATCACCCAATCGGGAATCGTTTCGCGAACCCGCACGCCGCTGATCTGCCACACCTGATCGTTGAGACTCTCGAGGTGCTGGATGTTCATGTTGGTCAGAACGTCGATGCCCGCGGCGAGCAGGGCGTTGACATCTTCCCATCGTTTGGTTCGCGCGGACCCGGGAACGTTGGTGTGGGGGAGTTCATCCACTACGCAGATTTCGGGGTGGCGGCGGAGGATGGCATCGGTATCCATCTCCTCGAACACGCTGCCGCGATATTCGATGGTGCGGCGCGGAATCATTTCCAGACCGGCGAGGCGCGCGATCGTCTCCGCACGGCCGTGGGGCTCGAAGTAGCCGGTCACGACGTCACGCCCGGCGCGGCGCAGTTCCTGGGCATCGCCCAGCATCTGATACGTTTTTCCCACGCCGGCCGCGTACCCGAGGTAGATCTTCAGCCTGCCTTCCGCCATCCTCCCATTCTGGAGGATCTACTGCGGGAATACGCGGATGTCCATCCCCTCCACGCCTCGAACCAGACGTCCGACCGGGCTGCCGGTCCAGCGATGCCACCATCGCGTCTGAAGTCCGTGGCCGATGAAAATCTGCGTCACGCCACGTTCGCGTGCGAATTCGAGCAGCGCTTCAATGGGGTCTTCACCTTCGAGAATCTCGATATCGGCGCCCGCCCGCCGCGCCATCTCGAGATTGTCGTTCAGGGTGATCTGCGCGGATGCAGTGAGCTCGGATTGGCGGACATGCGCAGCGATGAGTTCGCCGTGGAAACGCTCGGCGATGTGGCGGCCGCTTTCGATCATGGCGTGCGCGTTGCTGCGCGGCGTGAGGCAGATGAGGATGCGCTCCCGCGCGCCCGGCGATCCCGCGATGCCGTGGTGACGAAGATAACCTTCGAGCTGCTGATCGACGATATCCGCCGCAAGAAGAAGCGCGATCTCCCGCAGCTCGGCGAGGTGCACCTGCTCCGGCGGTGAATCGACGACGACGATCTCATCGGCGCCGTAGAGAAATGCTTTGGGGACAGTGGAGTTCACGTGCTTGCCGGTGATCCGTTCCACGCGCGCCGCGAACTCCTGGATGTACTGGATGTTGATGGACCCGATTACGTTGATGCCGGCGGCCAGAATATCGCGGACATCCTGCCAGCGATAGGGATTCACCGAATCCGGCGGGTTGTTCCAGGCGAGCGCATCCACCAGACACACGCGCGGATGGCGGGCGAGGACGGAGCCCACGTCGATGGCGCCGCCGCCGAGCTGAGGGATGATTTCCAGCTCCGTGGCGGGCGCGGCTGATGGCTGCACGGCTGCGACGATCAGATCCTGCCCGCGGACGGCGCGGCGGCAGCCTTCATCGAACATGCGGGACGATTTTCCGGAGCCCGATGCGTAGCCGAGGAAGATCTTCAGGCGGCCTCGGGTTTCACGCGCCTCCTCTGCCTGCACCTGTTTCAGGAGTTCTTCCGGTGAACGCCGCCGAGTCATCGTTCTGCCACTACGACCTGGTGCCCCAGCCGGCGCAGTTTGCGCGCGAGGCGCGCTTCGCGTGTCCACCAATGCTTTCCATCGCCGAGCACGATCAGCGAATTCGGTCTGAGAAGGCGGCGCAGGGCATCCCATCCGTCGCGGCACAGATGGAGTCTCACGGCAGTGTCCGCGGGGCACTCGCGCGCGAGCCTCTCGAGCCTCTGCCGATTCCATTCCGTTGCCACCGGCGGCTGATCGAACGGGACGTGCCAGGACACCGCGACGGGCGCGAGCAGGGTGACGCGTCCGTTCAGCTGCTTCGCGAGAGATCCCGCGGTCCGCAGAGCGGCTGTGGTGCCCTCGTTGGTGGTGAAGACGACCGTAACATTCAGGCGCGCGCCGGTCCCGATGGATTGTCCGGCTGGCCTTCCGTCCGCTGTGATTGGCATGACTTGCCTCTTCCAGCTTCAGGCTAGAGAAAACAGCCTCAGGAAGTCATAGCGAAGGCATAAAAAATTTAGGTGGATTGTGCGGCGGGCAGGGCGAAACGATAGCCAACCCACGGTTCTGTAAGGAGATATTCCGGTTTTTCGGGATTGGCTTCGATCTTGCGTCGCAACTGGCGAATGAAAACCCGCAGGTATTCGACCTGATCGCCGTAATCCGGACCCCAGATCGCCTGCAGCAATTCGCGATGCGGAATCGCGCGATTGGGGTTCTGGACGAGATAACGGAGCAGGTCGAACTCCTTCGGCGTCAGATGAAGTTGTTTTCCTTCCGAAAGGACCTTGCGGGCGGAAAAATCGATCTCGACGCGGCCCAGCGTCATGGAGCGGGGTCCGCCTTCGGGCGGCGCGGGGGAACGGCGCAGCACGGCGCGGATTCTCGCCAGCAGCTCCGGCGAACCGAAAGGCTTCGTGATGAAATCGTCCGCCCCCGCGTCGAGCGCGGTGACTTTGTCCTGTTCGGTGTTGCGAACCGTCAGCACGATGATCGGAATCTCCGATGTCGCCCGCACCGACCGGCAGGTTTCAAAACCGCCATCGCCCGGCATGTTGAGATCGAGCAGCATCAGATCGTAGTGGCTCGCCCGCAGTTCGCGCTGCGCCTCTTCGCCGGTGCGGGCTTCGGCGACTTCATAGCCTTCGCCCGACAGCGTCATTTTCATGACCCGCCGGATTTGTGGATCATCGTCCACAATCAGAACTTTTCCCAGACTCACTTGCTCTCCTTCGCGGCCTGAAGCTCCACAGAGAATACCGCGCCTTCTCCGGCCGCGCTTTCCACCCGTATGGTTCCCTGATGCGATTCGACGACGGCTCGCGCGATGGCAAGCCCGAGACCGGCGCCGGGGATCTGGCCACGATCCTGGCGGCCCCGGTAAAACTTGTCGAAGATGCGCGCCGATTCCGATTGCGGAACGCCTTTGCCGAAATCCCGAATCCGAATGGCAACATGGCCATCCGCCGCAGCCGCGGAAATCGCGATGGGCGAATCGGGCGGCGAGTACTTGGCCGCATTATCGAGCAGTTGCCGCAGCGCCAGTTCCATCATCTCGCGGTCGGCCATCACGTCGGGCAGGGAGGACGGCACATCGATATCGATCTGACGGCCGCGCAGGCGGTGGCTGGTTTTTGCGATGGCGGCTTCGAGCAACTCGGCGACCGGAGTCTGTTCGCGCCGCAGTCTTACCTGACCGGCCTCGAAGCGCGCCATCTGGATGGCTTCGGTCACCAGCCCGCCGAGCCGGTCGGCTTCTTCATCCACCAGTTCGATGTACCCGCGCTGGCTTTCGGGCGTGGGCGGACGATCGGCCAGCAGCGCGGTAGTCGAAGCTTTGATCGTCGTGAGAGGCGTTTTGAATTCGTGTGCGATGGCGTCGAGCAGTGTGGATTTGAGCTCATCGCTCTGGCGGGAAGCCTCCGCGCGCGCGGCGGCCTGCTGCACTCTGGCGCGTTCGAGTCCGATTGCCGCGAGATTGGTGACGCTCTGCGCGCCGGATTCGGACAGCGCGACGCCGCTGATGCCGAGACTGCCGGCTGTGCGTCCGCCCAGGCGTACGGGAGAAATGAGCAGATCGCCATTCTGCGCGAGCGCCGCGCCGTCGGATGCCGCGCCGCGCAACTGCGCGTCTTCCACCGGAAACTCTTCCGCGCCGGCCCGGTATATTTCGTCTGACGCGCGATCGTACAGCGCGACCGATGCGGCGTCAAGCGTCTGGCTCATCTGGCCCACCATCTGCGGACCCACGGGCGCGGCGGGATCGATCAGCAGGATGGCGCGGCTCAGCGAATAGAGCCGCTCGATCTCGCGCTCGCGCTCGCCGGCTTCGATGGCCTGGCGGCGAACGCGCGTGGAAAGGCGGCTGGCGGTGATAGAGGTGACGAGCAGAGCGAAGAGCGCGACCCAGTTTCCCGGATCCGCGATCGTAAATGTTCCAAGCGGCGGCAGGAAAAAGAAGTTGAAGCACATCACCGCCACAATCGAGCCGGAGATGGCTTCGGTAAGCCCCCATCGCGTGGCGGCGAACAGGACGATCACCAGATAGGCGAATCCGGCCGTAGCCGCATTGGCGGGAACAACGTAGCGCAGCACGAACGTTGCCGCGCCGACGCCGGCACATACAGTGGCAATTCGCAGCCCGGTCGACGCGGCGCCGCTCCGAGTGCCCGTGGGGGCGTGGCTCATGATGTACAGGGTAAACCGGCGCGCGTCAGTGCCGCACGGTCATTCCGAAATAGACCGCCCGCACGATGCCGATGAGCGGCCCCGGATCTCCCCCGTATTCGAAATGCGCGGGCGAAAAAAGATTGCTTCCCACCAGACGGAATTCCACGCTGTTGGTGGGGCGCCAGCCGGCGGAAATGTCGCCGGTAGAATACGATTCCACCTTCTGATCCGGGATTGCGCTCACGAACCGGTAGGTGAGCCCGAGATCGAAATTATGCGGGATCTGAAACGTGGAACGCGCGACGACGGTGTGCGCCGGCGTATCGCCTTCGAGCTGTCCGATTGTGGAGACATCAATGCTGCCCGGCTCATGCCGCGCGTCCACCAGAGCCAGCGCATAGGATGCCTGAACGCGCCACCACGACTTCAGATCCCAGAGCCCGGAGATCTCGCCGCCGGTGGTGTTCGCCGCGAGCCCGTTGCGGAAATACAACGGCAGGATCAGGTGTGCGGGTGTGGGCGACGTCTCCACGAACACCGGCGCCTGTTCCACGCTCAGCAGATCGTGATATCGATCGTGGAAGAGCGAAAGATCGATGGAGCCATGTTTGTTGAAGGAATGCCGGATGCCGGTTTCGTAACCCAGCATGTCTTCCTGAGTAAAGCCGCCGTCGCCAATCAGCCGGAGGTAAAGCGGGAGTGCGGGCACCGCGAGAAACGAAAAATCGAACCCGTCTTCGATGCGTGATGCGGTGCGAACCGCGCGAGTCACCGCGGCCCAGACCGTGTTGCGGTCGTCCGGTGTCCATGCCAGGCGCGCGCTCGGCTGCGCGTCGAAGCCGCTGAAGCTCGTGTGCTCCAGCTTGGTGCCGATTGTGAACGACAGCCGATCCGGCTTCAGCGCGATCTCGTCCTGCGCGAAGGCGCTGAAGATGTTGTATGTCTGGTAACTGGGCGTAAAGTTGACAGTCGGAACGGTCTGGAAGAAATGATCGGGACTGACGCGCACTCCCAAACCCCACGTCACGTCATTTCGCGGCAGTGGCAGATGGTGGATGAAATCGACATCGAGCGTATTGCGAATCTCGCGGTAGTTGAGCTCGTACCGGTCGGTACGGTCCCAATAGGCTTTCACCTGCACATCGCCGCCGGAGTGGAGCGTGCGCTGCCACGAAGCCATCAAATTCTGGCCGTTAAAGGTGCGATAGCCGTAGACCGCGGGATTGGCGGGTGGTGTGTAGGAACTCACCTGCAGATCCTGGCCGGCCTCGCCGCCGAAAGCATCGCCGGAAATGGTTAGCTGGTCGGTGGCGGAGAGTTTCGAATCGATACGGAAGCCGGTTTGCCCGCGGCGCCAGTCATCGAAATTCCTGCCATCCGCATGCTGCTCCGGAGCGCGGGAGAAGCCCTTGCCGTAGATCCGGTAGCTCAGCTTGTCGTCGCCTCCGCCATAGCGCCAGTCGAGTTCGCCCTGATCCATGCTGCCGGTGCCTACGTTGACCAGCGTGCCGTGCGTCTCGCGCGCATTCTTCGTGATGATGTTGATGACGCCGTCCACTGCGTTCGAGCCCCAGATCGTGCCGCCCGGTCCGCGGATGACTTCGATGCGGTCGATGTCCTCGATCATCACGTCCTGCATGTCCCAGTAGACGCCGGCAAACAGCGGCGTGTAGACGGAGCGGCCGTCGATCAGCACGAGCACCGATTTCGAAAGCTTGCCCTCGAATCCGCGGATCCCGATCGCCCATTGGCTCGAATCGATCTGTGCGACCTCGACACCGGGAATCAGCCGAAGAAGATCGGGGATGGTGCGGAGTCCGGACTGGTGGATCTGATCGCTGGTCAGAACACTGATGGCGGCGGGAGTCCGGAATGCGGAGGCCGGTTCTTTGTTGACGGAGGTGATTTCGATCCGCGAGAGCTGTTCGAGCGTCATCTCCTTCAGGGAAGCGACGCTGTCGGCATCCGGCTGTGCAGCGATTGACGCCGCAAAGGCGCCGAGCAACAGGAGACGCCACGGTTTGCATGTGCTGAAAGTGGCAGTCATCCGGGCCATTGGGGTTTGATCCAGACCTGCGGAGAGCGTTACACAAATATTTTACGCGCGGTAAACAGCAAATGTAGTTTCCGGCACCAGTACTTCTTTGGGACGCTTTCCAGCTGATCTGCTGAAACCCCATGATATCTTTGTCGTAGAAAGCTACATGCGCCGCACTGTAATTGTTCCTGGGATCGGTGTGGCTTTAGCCACGCTCCTCGCCGGTCAGGCCCTTTTCCAGAAGCCAGTCAAAGTGCTCGGCGACCCTGATTTCATTGGAACCGCGGCCAATCCGGGCGCGCTGGCCAGCGTCGGTCCGAACTGGGTGGAAGGCAAGGAACTGAACTCTCCTGCCGGGGTGGCGCTCGATAATTCGGTCACTCCGCCGATTCTCTACATCGCCGATTCCGGCAACAATCGCGTTCTCGGGTACCGGTACTCCACACAGCTCACGCCGGGCGCGCCTGCCGACATCATCATCGGCCAGGTGGACCGATTCAGCAATCAGGCGCAGAATCCGGCAAACGGCGGCCGCCAGACCGGGCTCAACAATCCGACCGGTGTTGCCGTAGACGCGAACGGGAATCTCTACGTGGCGGACACGGGTAATAACCGCATCCTTCGCTATCCGCAGCCGTTCAACCCGGCGAACGTGAACGAATTCCCGTCGCTCGTGATCGGGCAGAAATCACTGGCTACCAGCACGGCAAATCTGAACGGCCTGAGTGCATCTACGCTCAACACCAGCCAAAACGGCGCCGGCCGTACCGGAATCGCGTTCGATACTTCCGGGAATCTCTGGGTCGCCGATACCGGGAACAATCGCGCGCTGCGCTTTCCCGCGGCCACGCTGGCGGGCGGTTCGTCATTTCCAGCCGCCGATATGGTGATCGGCCAGGCGGCGTTCAACACCAGCACGCAGGGGCAAGGTGCCGGCGCGCTGGGCTTGCCGAATGGGATTTCTGTCAGCAGTTCCGGCACTCTCTTCATCACAGACCAGTTCTTCCGGGTGCTGGTTTTCCCCGCTCCTCTCACCACCGGAATGGCGGCGAGCAACATTATCGGCGGGACCGGCGCGACCACGCCCACTGCGAGTTCGCTGAATAATCCCACCGGAGTTGCTTCCTTAACTTCAGGTCTTGTGGTCGCCGACGCCGGCGACAACCGGTTGCTGGTCTACCCTTCGCCCACAACGTCTTCGGCGGCCACATCGGTGATCGGCCAGAATTCCTTCAACGACAGTTCACCCAACAAGGGCGGCGGCGACGCATCCGCCAACTCCTTCAGCGCGCCAACCGATATAGCCTCCGGCAACCAGGAACTGTACGTCGCGGATACCAAGAACAACCGCGTCCTGGTATTCACGCTCAGCCCGGCGGGCGTTGGCGCCTCCGCCACGCGTGTCATCGGGCAGCTCGACTTTCCCTATACAGGCCCCAATATCGTGGATGGAAGGGGCTTCTACTTCGCGAACGGCTTCCCGGCAGGTGCCGTGCTCGACAGCAGCGTGACGCCAACGCGGCTTTACGTGCCCGACACGTTTAACAACCGCATCCTCGGCTACAGCGATTTCACGCATCTGAAGAATGGCCAGCCGGCCGATATTGTCATCGGCCAGCCCGATTTCAATCGTTCCGTCATCAACTATCCCTCCGGCGATGCGGCCACGCCGAACTCGTCAGGCCTTTACCAGCCGACCGCGCTGACAGTGGACTCGGCGGGCAACCTCTATGTGACGGATTCCGGCAATGGCCGCGTGCTGCGTTTTCCCGCGCCCTTCGCGTCCGGTAAGACGGCGCTCGAGGAAGCCGATCTCGTGCTGGGACAAAGCTCCTTCACATCGGACATCACGGATGCCACTGACGTGACGCTCGGTACGCCGGTCGGCATTGCTCTCACAGCCGACGGCTTCAACGCGACCAAGACCGACAGCGGATGGCTGGTCGTGGCGGATGCGCAGCAGAACCGCGTGGTGCTTTTCAAAAAGCCGTTCACCTCCGGTATGAGCATCAACGTGGTGCTGGGCCAGCCTGGTTTTACGTCTTCCACGGCCAGCAACACCCAGAGAGGTTTCAATTCGCCGCGCGGGGTTGCGGTCGACCCGCAGGACCATGTTCTGGTGGCAGACACGACGAATTCGCGAGTCCAGGTTTTCGATCAGGCCGTGAATCTGGGAAGCGGCGCCGCCGCGCTGATCAGCCTTACCGGTGTTTTCAATTCGCCGGTATCTGTCGCGGCAGGACCGTCAGGAGATTTCTGGGTGGCTGACAGCCAGGCCGGCCGGATGATCCACTATCCCTCCGTTGCCAATCTGCCGCAGGTGAACAATGCCCCGGACGCCGTGCTGCCGGTTCTTTCGCCGCACTCGGTGTTTGTCGATAAAGCCAACAACGTTCTGGCAACCGATGGTGTGAATCGTGTTCTCTATTTCGTCCCGCAGATCAATCTGACGAATGCGGCATCCTACAGCACGCGCGAGCTTTCCGCCGGAACCGTGGCGGCGCTGTTCCCCACGGTAGCCGCGGACGCAATCGCGAATGGCACCGCCACCGCGCCCGCCAATCAGTTCCCGCTTCCCACCACGCTTGCCGATACCCAGATCACGGTGAATGGAACGCCCGTACCGCTTCTCTACGTCTCGCCCGCGCAGGATAATGTCGTGCTTCCGCAGGATCTGGTGACCAACGGAAGCGCGGATCTTCTGGCGGTTCGCGCCTCCACGGGGCAAATCATTGCAGGCGCGGAACTCGAACTCGCGCCCGCGTCGCCGGGTCTCTTCACGGCGGATGCGAGCGGTGGCGGGCAGATCCTCGCGGTGAATCTGCCGGACGGCAGCATCAACAGCACCACGCACCCGGCGATTCGTGGCCAGTACGTGATTCTCTACGGCACAGGCGTCGGGCCCGTATCCAATCCGCCGGCGGACGGCATGCCGGCCTCCGGCCAATCCGCGCCGGACTTGCCGACGGTGCTGATCGGGTCTTCAAGCGGCAGCGGCACGTCGACCCTGATCCCCGCCACGGTTACGTATTCGGGGCTCGCGCCGGGTTTTGCCGGCCTGTGGCAGATCAACGTGCAGATCCCGATGAATGCGCAATCGGGAAACAACGTTGTGATCAAGGTCTATGAAAAGGACCGGCCGAATCTGGATCAGACGAGCAGCCTGAATACCACGCTCGCGGTTAACTGACGCGAGTTACTTTCTCCCGAGAAAACGCAGCCGGAAATTCAATGCGCGTCCCTGGCCGCGCTCGAACGTCAGATAATCGGGCGAATTGTAATCGCTGTTTACCACGTTGGGATTGGACCGCGCCAGGATATTGACCGCTCCGACCCGGAAGGCCCAGAGATATCCGCGGAAGGGGAAGCGCCGTTCGAGAGCCAGATTGACCGAGAAGAAGTCCGGAAAACGCCGCGAATCCGGACCTCCGACGAGATAGCCGTTCTCCGTCGTGGAACTGAAAGCGAAGCCGGTGTGGTACTCGGTGAGCAACTGCAGGTCGGTATCGCCAACCACGCGCTGCAGCGGGTGCGGAAACCATTTCTTCTCGATGGGAGCCCATCCCCACAACAGCAGACGGTTGGGCGCATCCCACGGCTCGGGGCCGCCCGCCTGCGGCGTGAGGAGCGGATTTTCGACCGTATACGGAATCACTGCGTTCGAGCGCGCCGAGGATCGCGTGTAACTGGCAGCCCACTGATACTTCGCGCGAAACGTGCGGCGCAGGGTTACTTCCGCGGCGCGGTAGGTGGCATGTTCGGAGTTATTAGCGATGTATTCATTGAGCACCGGCGAGACGAGATACTGATCGAACGCCAGCCCCCGGCTGCCCTGGCGCGATGTCAGATCCAGGCGCGCCACAAATCCATGCGGCAGCGCGCTTTCCGCCGCCGCGCTGGCGAGAGTGAAGCGGGGCGCGCGCAGATCGTGTGGCTGGATGAGATAGAGGCTTTGCATCGGAGCGGGCTGGGGAGCGAATACGCCGGGAGGTGAAAAGAAGGTGGTGAGGCTGCTCTGGTCTCCGGCAAGCGCAAGCGTGGCGAGGGGAATGTCGTCATAGTAAACGCCCCAACCGGCGGAGAATTTTGTGGCTGCCTTTTTCCAGGGAAGCCACGAAACAGCGACGCGAGGCGCGGGCGGCGTGGATCCGGTCAGCCTGTTCCACTGCGTGCGAAAGCCGACGTCGATCGTCACTCGGTTGCCCGGCGTCCAGTGATCTGTGGCGTAGCTGTAGACTTCCAGATTCCCCGCAAGTTCGCGGCCGCTGCCGAGGAATTGAATCTCGCGGACCGGTGAGTTATCCGCCCGCACCACGCTGAGCGGATGGCGTGCCACGGTCTGATCCAGATTGCTGTTTTCGACATCGGCCCCCACGCGGAACTGATGTGTCCCGGCGATCACGTGCGCCTCCCGGAAAGCGGTGTTCAGCACGAATTCCTGTCGCGTGGAGTGCGTCGTCTGGTCCCGAAAATAATTGCCGGACGATCCGAACGGCGTCAGCAGATACGCGTTCGAGCCGAGCGGCGACATGCGAATGTATTCGTCCGTCTGGGCGAAGCCGGCTTCGATCAGATTCCCGTTGACGATGAATTGATCCTTCAGCGTGCCCACCATCAATGCGTTGCGCCCGTTGACCGTTGTCTCCGCCGGGTTCAGCACGGAAAGGCCGTTGCGAAAGGTCTGCCCGCGATTGTAGAGAACACCGGCTGTCAGAGTCTGCCAGTTCGAGAGATTCCACTGCACGCGTGTCAGGTCGCTGCCGGTGAAACTCGACGTGCGGTTTTGCCCGGCGGGAAGACCGAGCACGGTGCTCGCGACATAGAACGGATCGAGCGCAGTATGGAACCAGGCTTTGCCTTTTTTGATCGGACCGGAAGCCATGAATCGCGGCGACCAGTGGTTCACGTAAAGCCCGCTGTCGGTGCCGATCGAAGGAATCGGATTGGTCGCTCCGAAGCGCCAGCGGTCATCGCCCATCTCCGTCTGGATATCGATGGCTCCGGCCGAACCCTTCGTTTCCGCCGGCATGCGGTCCGCGCTCCATTCGACCGATTGCACGGTATCGACATCGACGCGCGCTGTCAACCCGCCGCTCGCGACGTTGGAAACATCGAAGCCATCCATCCGGTAGCTGGTTTCGTTCTGAGTGCCGCCGTTGAAGTGGACAATGCCGCTGTTGTCCTGGATGGCGCCCGGCATCAGGGGAAGCGCGCGGCGATAATCCTGCGAGGCCGCGTAGGGCAGATTCAGGATGGTTTGGCCATCGAGCCTCTTCACGTCGCCTGTGGCTTCGGGATCGACCATCGGCGGAGAATACGAGACGTCGATCGACTCGGCGAGTTCGCGCAGATGCGTGAGGTGAATGTCGAGGGGCGCCGCCGGATCCAGATGCGTGTCTTGATTGGTCAGCAGAAAGTAACCTTCGTGCTCGACGCGCAGGCTGTAGTTTCCCGCCGCGGGAATTTCGATGCGGTAAACACCGGACGCGTTGCTCGACGCGGAAGCACTGACGCCGTTGGCCTGCGCTGTGATCCGCGCGCCCGCGACCGGATTGCCGGTTTCGTCGAAGACGCTGCCGGTGACCGTGACGGCATACGCCGCGGCTGCGGACATCGAGAGGGCGATGGCGAGAGCGGCGATTCCGCGCGGGTACATCCGTCCGGTCCTAACTTCTCATGCGAAGAATAAGATAAAGTCCGCTCAGCGAGAATAGCGTATTCGGCGCCCACGCGGCGACTTCCGGACCCAAATAACCGACATTCCCCATTTGTTCGAACAACGTGCCGATCCCAAGGTAAGCAATTGCGAGACCGATGCTGACGCCCACGCCGGCCATCGCACCCCGGTTTCCAACGAGGAATCCGAACGGCACCGAAATCAGCGCCATGGTCAGCGCAAAGAGCGGCATCGCGAATTTCTTGTAGTACTGGACCTGCAGAGTCAGGGTATCGAAACCCGCTTCATGCAGGTCTTTGATGTACTGGCCGAGTTCCACGTAATTCATCTGCAGGTCCTGCTTCACTTCTTTGGAAAACGTGTTGTCGGGGGTTTCGGTGATTTCGGGGAAGCTGGTCGCCGTGAACGTGGAGACGCGGCATTCCAGCGACCGCGTGGGGCACATGTCGATCACCTGGCCCTGTTCGAAGATCCACGCGTTCATATCGGGCGCCCAGTGCGCACTTTTTGCATTGATCTGCCGCGTTAGCTGCCAGGTTTTCGGGTCGATCTCGTACACCCAGGGTTCGGCCATGATGTTGTGGTCGAAATCGAAATGGCGGAAGTAGAAAACGCGATCGTCGTGGAAGACCCACTGGCGGTCTGGCCGGTTATAGGTCTGGGCGGGGCGGCCTTTGATCTCATTCCGAAGCGAGTTCTGGATTTGATTGGCGCGCGGAATCCAGGAGTAATCCGCCGCAAACGCCGCCACGCTGATCACGCCGCTCATCAGAATGACCGGAATGCCAAGCCGGCGCACGCTGATGCCGCAGGCTTTGAATGCGGTCACTTCGTTGTTCTTCGTCATGATGCCGAACGTGACGAGGACGGCCAACAGCACTCCGAACGGCAGCATGCGGTAAATCAGTTCCGGCGTCAGGAAGAAGTGATAGCGAACGGCATGCGACATCGGAACGTTGTTTTTCACGATGTCGCCCAGCAGCTCGAAGAAGTTGTAGATCTGGGTCATCGAGACGAACGCCGCGATCCACAGCACGAAATAAAAAAGAAAGCCGGAGAGGACGTAGTTATCCGTGATGCGGAACAGCGTCACGTGAATCAGAGAACGACGGCCGGATTCGCCCGTCTCCTTCGGGCTCGTGGCGCGGGTGGCGATCGACGAAGCCCAGGTGCGGATCGCGCCGCCGAACCCGCCGGGGAAGTCGCGGTCGCCGGGGGTTTCCATGCGGGCGATCAGAATGATTCCGGCCACGCCGAACACAATGTTCGGAAGCCATGAGGCCAGCACAGGACTGAGCGTATGCGACTTCTGCGCCGTGTGGGTGAGCGAGATGAACGCCAGGTAGTAGCAGCAGAAGCAGAGGAAGATCGCCCACACATAGCCGGAGGAACGGCCTCCGCGTTTCGATGACGTGCCCAGCGGAATTCCGACCATCGCGAGCATGATGCACGCTACCGGAAGCGCCAGGCGCCGGTTCAGTTCGAGCGAGGCGTCGATCCATTGCTGGCTGCCTTTCGCCGCGCCCCGAATGAACTGGCGAAGGTCCGGCGTCAGCATATCCTGATAGGCTTTGGCAGTCTCCTCGCGCGGCGGGGCTTCATCGAGCGCCAGGTCGGCGGTGGGAGCGAGCGTGTGAATCCCCTGCTCGCCTTTCTGCTCATCCATGGACGATTCATGCGTGCTCTCGCCATACATATGGAGCTGAATGCGGCCGTGAGCCTGGTCAGGAACAGCAACGGCCTCGCGCGCGAGGGTAATTTCCGGACCTGCCGGTTGCCCGCCACCATGCACAGATTTTCGGTTGGCGGGTGGGGCAGTGTTGGCGATGACGATGCGCTTCCAGAGGGCGGGTCCGGTTCCGGAACTCACGTCGTCTACATAGAGCACGGTATTGTCGTTGGTGAACTGCTCCTGGAAAATGCGCGGCGGAACGTTAGCGGTCACCTGCTCCGCTGCGATCTTGTTGCGAAGCTTGTACTCCTTCTGGATTGCGAGGGGATTCAGCCAGAGCGCAGTGGCGGCGGATACGAGGGCCGCGAGCGCGGCGAACAGCAGAACCGGCGTGGCGACCGACCGGGTGGAGATGCCGGTGGAGCGCATCGCCACCATTTCGTTGTCGCCGGACATGCGGCCGAGGCCGATGAGGACGCCCACCAGCATCCCGAACGGAATGCTCAGCAGAAGGATGGGAAGCAGCTGAAAGCCGATCAGTTCCAGCGCCACATTGGCGCGCTTCGAGCGCAACAGGATTTCGAACAATGGCCCCGCGCCCTGCAGGAAAATGACGAAGGTCGCGACGACTGTCGCAAGAAAAGCACCGGCCAGTATCTCCCGAAAGACGTAGCGGCCGAGAATCCTCATTTTTGCGAAAGCAGCGGCGAGGGTACGATGGGGAGCTTCGGCAGTTCGTCTTCCATCTTCGTCAGCTCCAGATCGTCAATCAGCAGCGACGGCGCTTCCACGGTCACGGCGGCCGTGTATCCGCCTCCGCCGACTTCCGCGAAAGGATCGCCGTTCTCCAGGTAATCGAGCCGGTTCTCGTCATCGCCCGCTGCAAGGATGTCCTTCATCGAACGCGCGTTCACACTCCGCAGTCTCACGCCGCGAATCTGCTCCTCATGGCCGTCGAGGAACAGCTTGAAGATGTAGAGCGGCATCGCCACGGCGCGTCCGCCGCCGCTGTTGCCCATCAGACGGCGCATTTCTTCCCCGACTGCGGTTGAGGGGAAATCCATCTTCCTGATCACGATGGAGTACTTCAGACCGCGCTGCTCGCAGAGATCTATCATCTTCTTTTTCAGATCGGAGATCGAGCTCGTCTCGTGAGCGGTGACGATCAGGTTCGTGGGCGCTGTCGTGCCGCCCAGCAGCGAGTGGCCGTTCGAATCGTTGTAACCGCGCACGGGCGTACGCGTCCGGTAGAAATCCTTCAGGACGCCCTTCTGCACCATCATCAGGGGATGCGGGATAACGCCTTCGTCGTCTACCTCAGTGCGGCCGAAAAGGTTGAGCGTGGGGTCGTCGGTCACGTCAAACATTTCTGGCATGATGCGAACGCCGCGGCGGCCTTCGAGTTCGGTCGGATTCGAGGCCTGCGCGCCCGCGGGCTTGCGCGCGATGTGCAGATTGCGCCCCAGAATTTCCGCGAGCAGTTGCGGTGCGGCCACGCCTTCGAAAAGAATCGGGCCCGAGTACTCTTCGCCCATCGGAGCGGAGGCCAGCTTTGTCACGCTTTCGGCCACCTGTTTGGCGGCGGCGGTGAGGTCCGCTTCCGAAGGCATCTTCGTCAGATCGTTCGTATAAAACAGCGCGGCGTCGCGCATGATCATCCCGTCCGCAGCCTGCGCGGAAGCGCGAATCTGGAATTGCCCTTCGCTCTGCGGCAGCCGGATGGCGGTCCCTTCCGAATCGACGTAGCGATGAATGGAATCGATCGCGCTGTAATCGGCGACCGACGCCCGCAGATTCGGGTAACTATCGAATACGGCCGAAACGCGACGCGTGCGCTCCGCCCAGGTCTTATCGTCGAACTGAATCAGCGGGCGGTCCTTGAGAATGGTATTCGGTTTTGCCGGATCGAAATCCGGCAGCTCATCGCTGACCGTCACGCTGCGCAGCATGGCCCGCTTGCGCGCGATGGCATCGAGCGAAGACTTATAGGCGGCATCGGTCTCGAGCCAGAGGTACTGGCGGATCACGTCCGGGCTGTTGTCGAGCGGGAAGCCGCTCAGAGCGTAGGATGGGCCACGTCCTCCGCCAACGAAGTTCGTCTGATCGAATTTGTAATCGCCCACGCGGAGTTGCAGCGATGGATAGCGGAACGGCTGCGAAGACACGCCGAGCAGGCCGCCCAGCACCGCCGTCGCTCCCCACGCATGACCGGTTTCGATCGTATAGCTGACGTAGTACGGTTTCTCAAGCTGCTTGAGAGAAAGCGTCATCGAGCGGTTCAGCTCGGTCTTCATCGCCTCGAAGATCGGATCCTGAGCGGCAGTCTGCGCACCCCACACCAGCGCTCCCGCGCAGAACAGGCCGGCAAGGACACCGAAAAACTTACGCCTCATCGATTCGTCCCTGTGCTGGAGCCGGGTGTGGCGGCGGAAGAGAGAGGCGAGGGCAGCAGCGGCAGCAGATCCTGCCCCTGCTGTTTCTTCTCGACTTCGATTTCCGAAATCAGGATGGAGGGCGACACGGCCGACACCGGCACACTGCCGGATTCGGCGCCGCAGAAGCCGTTGAACACTTCCGGCTTATCGCCCGTCGCCAGAATCTTCGCGAAGCTCGCAAGCGGCGTGCCCACGATGTCCGCGCCGCGAATCAGTTCATCCGGACGTCCATCGGGATACACCTTGTAAACAATGACGGGCACCACGGAAAACGCCTGCAGTCCGCCGCGCTGGGTCGTGGTGAAGCCGTTTGTGATGTTGTCGAAGAAGATGCCGTAGGGCTTCCCCTGGCGCTTGATTTCGTCGATCAGCATCTTGCGCAACTCCGCGTCGGAAACCGCTTTCGTGCTCGAAACGATCAGATTGCTCTGGCGCGAAACCACTTCGCGGCCCGGCTGACGCCGCCCGTGGCCGTTCGAATGGTCGAAGCCTTCAATCGGCGAGCGCGACATCAGGAAGTTCTTCAGCACTCCGTTCTCAACCGAAACCACCGGACGGGCTTTCACCCCTTCGTCGTCATATTCGTAGTAGCCGTTCAGATCCTCGCCCGCGAGATTTTTGCGCGTGGGGTCGAAGGTAACGGTGAGGAAATCCGGCAGAATCTTCTGTCCGACTTTTTCCGTGAAAGTCTGGCCTTCGCTTTCATCCTTCTGGCGATGACCCTCGATGCGGTGGCCGAAAATCTCGTGGAAAAAGACGCCTGCGGCGCGGCCGGAGAGAATCGCCGGACCGACGAAAGGCTCGGCGACCGGCGCTTTCAGCAGATCTTCCACGTGCGTTCCAACCTTTTTAATAGCCTCATGCACGCGTGCCTCGTTCGGCAGCCCGTTCATATCGAAGGCTTCGAAGGAATCGAAGTCGGCCACATCCATGCCGTCTTTCGCTTTCGCGCTGGCCGAGATGATGATGCGCGCGTAGCCGCGTCCCTGATCCACCTTCGTCCCTTCGGTGTTCACGAAATAGCGGTTGTCCTGCTGGATCGAAATCGAGACAGACGACGAAAGCAGATCGGGATAAGCACGGAAATCGCGCGACCAGTCGCGCGCGGCCTGCTCCCATTTGCTTTCATCCCACACCGGCGTCTGAAGGTCTTCGGTGTGAACGTAGCTTTCTTCGCTCGAGAAATCGGCCGACTGATCGCGGTCCGCGGCTTTCACCTGCTGGCCGGTCTTGATGCGAACCAGGCGGTCGGCGGCAGCGCGATAGACGCGGTCCGTTTCGAGCCACATACGTTGCTTGAGCGCGCCCGGCACATCTTCAATCGTGACCGGCGCTGCTGACGTGAACTGCACCTGCTCGCCGCGAGATCGGCGGTAGTTATCCAGCGCCGGACTGCCAACGCGTACCGTAACATCCAGATACCGGTTGTGCGTGTTCTGTGTGGAGTCCAGAACGCCCAGCGTCGCCCCCACCACCCTGGTGTTCAGGTCCGTGATTTCGTACGCCATAAAATAGGGCGGGGAATCGGTCTTCTTGAGGGCGTCGAAGTTGCGCTGCAACTCCTGACTCATGGTGTCCAGGACAATACTGTCCCCGGCACCGAACAAGGCCACCGAAACGGCGGCCAGCGCGGCCAGTCTCGCGAGTTTCACAATGAATTGACGATAGCACGCCCGACACGTGCCCATGTTGACTACCTTTGCTTTATTCCGGGGGGCAACAGCGCCCGGGGCGCTGTGCAACCATCAGGTTAGACGGCAGTTCGATGGCTTTTAGTTCCAATTCCTTAGCGGGCAGCCGAAAACCGGAAGTCATGAGTCCCGCAGGGCACTGGCCGCAGCTCCGGGCGGCAATCGAGGCGGGTGCGGATGCCGTCTACTTCGGGCTACAGCACTTTTCCGCGCGGGCTAAGGTCGGATTTACTCTTGCCGAACTGCCGGAGGCGATGCGGACGCTTCATGGACGCGGCGTTCGCGGCTACCTGACCTTCAACACCCTGGTCTTCGAGCACGAGCTCGCGGAAGCCGCGCGCACGATTGCAGCGGTGGCCGAAGCCGGCGTCGATGCCCTGATTGTCCAGGATGTGGGGACTCTCAAACTTGCGCGGGAGATTGCGCCGGAGCTTGAACTTCACGCCAGCACCCAGATGAGCATCACGGATGCGGCGGGCGTTCGCTTTGCGCAGGATCTGGGAGTGCACCGCGTCACGCTCGCGCGCGAGCTTTCGCTTTCTGAAGTGAAAGCGATCTTCGAGCAGACCGGCTGCGAGCTCGAGATTTTTGTCCACGGAGCTTTATGTGTCGCTTATTCCGGGCAGTGCTTTTCGTCGGAAGCGTGGGGTGGACGCAGCGCGAATCGTGGGCAATGCGCGCAGGCCTGCCGGCTTTCCTATGACCTCATGGTGGATGGCGAACAGGAGCCGCTCGGCGACGCGCGCTATCTGCTTTCGCCCGGCGATCTGTGTACGGTTTCGCATGTGCCGGAGATCGTGGCGGCAGGCGTCGCCTCGCTGAAAATCGAGGGCCGGTACAAGGATGCCGATTACGTGGCGTTGACCACGAAGGCGTATCGCGATGCGGTGGATCGGGCGTGGGCCGGCGTCGAGGCCAATCGCGCGGACCTTGCGGCCGAGATGGGCAGGCTGGAGCAGGTTTATTCGCGCGGGCTCGGTCCGTGGTTCGCCTCGGGCACGAATCATCAGACTGTCGTGCGAGGGCGCGCTCCGCGGCATCGCGGCGTTTGCGCGGGCAAAGTCGTTTCGGTGCTGCCGGAGAGCGTGGTGATCGCGCCGGAGCGAATCACTTCGCCGCTGAAACCGGGTGACGGCGTTGTTTTCGATGCGGCGGATTGGCGAAGCCCGGGTGAGCCTGAAGAGGGTGGGCGGCTTTATTCCGTTGCGGCGCGCGGGAGGAATCTGGAAATCGCGTTCGCGAATGGCGCCATTCGGTTCGATCGAATCCGGCCGGGCGATATTCTCTGGCGGACGGATGATCCTGGCCTGCACGCATTCGCGAAGCCGTATACGGAGGCTTCGGCGCCGGTTCGGAAGCAGCGGGTCGACGTCGCGGTTTCGGCCCACGTGGGCCTGCCGCTGGAGGCTGTCTGGAAATGCGGCGGCGTGAGCGCGACGGTGACATCGGATTCCCCGCTCGCGGCGGCGCGCAATCAGGGGCTCTCTCCTGAAGCCGTGCGCGAACAATTCTCGCGGCTTGGCAATACGCCCTATGAACTTGGGGATGTGACGCTGCAGGCGGAAGGCGCGCCGTTCGTTCCGTCGTCCGTTCTGAATTCGAT
>CAZPZE010000467.1:0-10123 GCA_964590625.1 uncultured Solibacteraceae bacterium | reverse complement strand
GCCTTTGAACGTTTTTCCGAGCATTGCGAAGCCGCCCTTTTCCGTATCGCGCGCTCCCAGATGCAGATTGCTCAGCCATCCCTGCCTGCGGCCGCTGCCCCATTCCGCCGCGAGAATCACCAGATCGAGCGTATGGACCTTTTTGATCTTGAACCACGATTGTCCGCGTGCGCCGGCTGCATACGGCGACGATGTTCGCTTCGCCATGATGCCTTCATGCCCGTGGTCGAGCGAAGCCCGCAGGAATTCCGCGGCGACGTCCGGCGTGGTCGCGGTGGTGTGGGGGACCAGGTGCTCCGGCGGCGAAATCGTGCGCAGCATCTCGAAGCGCTCGGCCTGCGGATGATCGATCAGCGGCTGCTCGTCGAAGTAGAGAAGATCGAACCACACGGGCGTGAGCGGGACTTCGGTCTGCAGACGTTCGAACTCCACTTTCCGTCCGAAACGGCGCATCGTCACCTGAAACGGCTGCGGGCGTCCATCCGCCGCGAAGCTGATCACTTCACCATCGAGGATCAGAGAATCGGCCGGCAGAGCGCGTGCGGCATTCACGACTTCCGGCACGGATTCCGTCACGTCATTGAGAGCGCGCGTGTAGACACGGACTTCTTCGCCGTGCTTGTGGACCTGAATGCGGGCACCATCCAGCTTGTATTCGACAGCCAGTTCGCCGTCCGATTCGGCAAACGCGGTCTCCACATCCGGCGCTGGTTGGGCGAGCATCGGCTGGACCGGCTGGAACAGACGGATGCTGTATTCATCGAGCGCGGATTCGCCGGTTTCCAGCAGCGACCGGGTTACCTTCGGGAGATCGCCGGCCAGCATGACGGCACGGCGAATCCGGTCGAGCGCAATTCCCGAAGCGCGCGCCAGCGCTTCGAGAACGATTCCTTCAAGTGCGCCCTGGCGTAGCCCGCCGAGAAGAAGTTCGCGAAGGTACTGCTGTTCATCCGCCGTGGCGAGTGCGAAGAGCGCCTGCAACTGCTCGCGTCTGCGCTTTTCCGACCCCGCGCCTTTCACCGAAGCGAGCGCACTCAGCGCGCTATCCACGGCGATGAGGTCGAGGGCCGGCGCGGTTGCGGGCGGCGCATCCGCGTTTCGCACGGTCGCATAGCCGATGCCGCTGCGCCCCTGGCGGGTTTCTCCCGCGAGAAACGAAACCAGAATTTCGATTTCCTCTCCGCGCGCTTCTCTCAGCAGAGTCGCCAGAATCTCGGTTTTTTCCAGACGTTTCGATGTGGCGGCGACGCGCCGGGAAGTTTCAACGACGCTGGCAAGCGGCAGGCCCACGATGCCAGTGTTGCACGCGGTTGAAGCAGTTCACTGCAGCGCTCCCACCGAGCGGTATCGAACCATACGCAGCGCATTCATGATGGAGAGCACATCGATCACTTCCTGCGCGATCGCGCCGGAAACCGGGGTGAGATGACCTGCGGCCGCGAGAAACATTCCCGCGATGCTCAGCGCCATCCCGCCGCCTGCGCTCTGCAGGGCGATCTTCCGCAGACGGATGCCGATGTGAATGAGTTCATCCACTTTGCCGAACGAGGGCTCGAGAACAACCGCGTCGGCCGCTTCGGCAGTGACGTCGCTGGTTTTTCCGAACGCGATGCCAACCGTGGCGGCACGCATCGCGGGAGCATCGTTGACGCCGTCGCCGATGAACATGGTGGGAGCGTGCGCGGTTTCGTTGCGAACCAGCGAGACTTTTTCTTCCGGGCTCTTTCCGAAGAAGACTTCGGATATGCCGACGACGGCGGCCAGATAACGAACCTCCGATTCACGATCGCCCGAGATGAGCATCAGACGGGCGGGCTGATGATGGACGTTCAGATCCTCAACGAATCGATGGCTGTCTTCACGCGGTACATCGTGGAAGGCGAATGTCGCGGCATACTGGCGGTCCACCAGCAGAATGCATTCGGCGCCGGAGTGTTCCGGGGGGAGCATCGGTCCCACTTCCGGATATCGCGCCCAGATCTCGCCGCGGCCAGTCAGGTGAACCAGCCTGCCATCCACTTTTCCACTCATCCCCTGGCCGGGCTTTTCGCTCACCTCCGAAGGCTGAGGCGGAACGATGCCCTCGTCCTGAGCGCGTTCTAGGATTCCGGCGGCCAGAGGATGTGTCGAGTACTGTTCCAGGCTGGCCGCCAGTCGCAGCGCCTCTGAGCGTTCGATGCCGGGCGCGCAGTAAATATCCGTCAGGACCGGCTTGCCGTATGTCAGGGTGCCCGTTTTATCGAAGATGACTGTACGGCAGGAACTGATCTGCTCCAGCACGGCGGGGTTGCGGATGACGATGCCGCGTCTTGCTGCCATGGAAATTGCGCCAACGATTGCGACGGGGATCGCCAGAATCAGCGGGCACGGCGTGGCGATCACAATCACGGCCAGGAAGCGGTCTGCGCTGTGTGACAGGAGCCAGCTTGCAAGCGCCATCGTCACGCCCGCTATGGTGTACCAGTGATCCAGACGATCGGCCAGGCGGCGCATGGGAGGACGGTGTGTTTCAGCCTCGCGCATGACCTGCATGATTCGCGCATAGCGGGAATCGTGCGGCAGGTGCGTGACCGAGATAGTGAGGGGCGATTCTCCGTTTTGAGTTCCGGAAATGACGTCAGAGCCCGGGACCTTTTTCACCGGCCATGCTTCGCCGGTCAAATAGGACTCGTCCATTGTGCCCGCACCTTCCGCCACGGTGCCATCGACCGGGCTGATCTCGAACGGCAGGACGAGCACCCGGTCTCCAACGCGAATGTCATCGAGGGGGATGTCGCGTATCCCGTGCGGTGTCGATTGATGGGCGACGTGCGGCAGGCGTCCCGCGAGGGCGCTCAATACCGCGGATGCTCTGGCGGTAGCGAATGCTTCGAGCGCCCCGCCGCCGGAGAGCATGAGGACGATAATCGAGCCCGCCAGATATTCACCCAGCACGAATGCGGCGGTGATTGAGAGACCGGCCAGAAGATCCGAACTGAAGTCGGCGTGCAGCGCGCGGCGCACAAGGTCAAAGATCAGCGGAATCCCGCCGGCCACCATGGCGACAATCAGCGGCACGGTGTGCCAGGGGTGTTGCCAGTGGAAGAGATATCTGCCGATGAGATGGATCGCGATGCAGGACGCCGTGAGAGCTGTGACAAGCGCTTCCCGCGAGCGGAATCTCGCGGTCCGGTCCGGCTGCAGACCTTTTCCCGCTTTCGGCAGAGTCAATGACTCAGAGCTCGTCATATCTGCCGCCGGTGACGCTTCGCATCACCATACGTGAGCTCCTCTCCGGCCCCTGCCTTCTCAGGCTTCCGGAGGAGGCGCGGCCGTTCGCGGCACCCGATAGCGAAGTTCCGCCGCAATTCCATAGGGCGTACTCTGCGCACCGTGGCAGATGACCGAGCCCGAATTCCGCATGACCGCGAGCGCCGTACTGTTCACCAGGTTGTCGCCGTTTGTGCGGAGCGGATCGAGGAATAGCCGCTTGACGCGCCCGCTGTTCGCCGCGTCGAAGATGGTTGCCGGATCCACGATCAGAACATGACGATTGGCGGCGGCCTCTATCAGTTGCTCAACGGCTCTGGCGGCATCGGCTTCGGAGTCACGAAGCAGCTGCAGCGCCTGCTGGTGGAGCGTCGCATCGCTCAGATGCGCGGCGCTCTCGGTGAGGCTATTCGAAAGCAGCGATGGAAATTTGCTGATTCGGCGATAGATCGTCAACTCGCGCGTAACGCCGGCGAGGATGAGCGGCGTTCCGTTGTGCGGAATCAGATTTCGTACCGCGTGGTCGATCCGCCGGAAGAAATCTCCCACCTTTCGATTGCGCATCTCCCGTTCGTTGCCGGTGCCGAAACGGATCGCCGCCGCGCCGATGGCGCCTCCACTGGACCTGTTTTCGAGGTCGTGATCCGGGGGGTCGAATCCTCCAGCGTCCTCCAGGCTGCGTGGTACCTTGAGCCCAAGCTCCACTTCCTGGAACTCCTGCGCGTCACCCCGAAACAAACGAACCCGTTTCAGGTCGAGCGCGAGCAGCCAGAACTGCTCCTGCGACTGGCTTTCGTGCAAAAGGGGCAGCAGCAGGAATTCGTCCGACAGGCAACTGGTGGGGGGAATGTTGCCGGGGCAGAAATCCGCTTTGGTGAATCCAGGGGACCGGAAGATCGCGATGCTGCCTCTGTGGCCGGACCAGTCCGTATTCCTCGCGAGCTGGACAACCGGCCGGATGAACTCATCGGCCGATTCGGCATCGTAACCCCGCGTAGTCAGGATGGGCACCGCTTCATTGGCAGCCGCGGTTATCCGGGATGCAGGATCACTGGCGCGTCCTTCGCCATCCTGCAGCGGCTCGAAGATGGTCAGGCACAGCCCGCGCGTTTCGGCGAGCTTCGAAAGGTCGGTGGCTTGGATCATAAGCGCTCAGAACAGCGCACAATGATTGCCAGCCGGAAGAGCTTGTAATTTGTGCTGTTTACGCGGGAAACCTGCGTGAGAGCGCGCACGCCCGTGGAATTTGGCGCAAATCTGAGCCACGTCGCGAGTGCCCCTCGCGAGAACCGGGGGCGGCCGACGGCCCTGATTACTTCTTTACCGGCTCCAGCTTCACGTTCGAGAACACGGCCGTTTCCAGCCGCGTTGCGACGTGCGATGACACGCCAAGGCCCACGAATGCGGGGTCTTTGATCCGCACGTATTCCACGGGGCCGAGTTCTTTCAGATCGCCGCCCGGCTTCCCGGCATACATGGTGAACCGGCTGCCCTCGCGCACGATGCGCAGGCGAGACGGCCCATCGATGTTGATGAACGTCTGATACGTACTTTCGTTGGCAACCCCGCGGAATTGCAGAGATGTCAGCCCATTGCCATGCGACACGGCATCCGCATACGCTGCTCCGGATGCCAGGCCGTCGCGCACCATCAGCATAGCTTTCCGGTGTTCGGTCGGACTGGGGCCGACCCAGGTGACGTCGGCGGTGAGGCTGAAATCGCCGGCCATTCCCGACCAGATGAAGTAGAACGCATCGGTCGTCTCCCACACGTTGGCGCCGCCGCCGGTGATGCGATACTCCTGCCGCACAGGATCGTACTCGGCTTTGCTGCCCGCTGTTGCGTCACCCACGGGACCCTGGTTGGTGAAGATGCCGACGGGGCCTTCCGGTCCGCGGCGCGGCTTCAGTTCGGAGCAGCAGGGTTTCTCGACCGGTTTCGGTTCCATCAACTCCGCGCGCGTGAGATTGGGGTCGTAGAGATTGAGCTGCCATTTGCCGTCGCGGCCGATCTTGGCCTTTTCCGGCATAGGCGCCTGGCGCGCCTGCAGCGTTTGATTCGCGGCCTCCATAGAGGGAACCCCGAACGCGATGTGGTTCATGATGCCGCGCGTTTTCGGCGAGGGATTCTGGACGTTGCACATGTATTCGATCCAGTCCTCGCCATCGGGTACGCGCATGCTGATCCAGTCGAATGAGGTTTCCGTTTTACCGCCCTGCCACATGAGGTCGAACCCGAGGATGTCTTTGAAGAAGCGATCTTCGGCGGCGCGGTCTTTCACGAGGAATCCGGCATGGATCATGTGCTCGGAGATGCGCGTGGCAGGCATCAGCAGCCCGAACTGCTTGCCGGGAATGGAGTCGGTGATGTACTGGACGAAGGCAATACGGTGGCCTTCCGGATCGCTGACCTGGAACGAGAGATTTCCATCCCAACCCTTTTCGACCCTGGCAGGGACCGCGATTCCCTTCGAGGCGAGGTAATCGCGCATCGCCTGAACATCGGGAGTTTCGAAGGCGACTTCGATGAGGCGATCCTCATCTTCCGATTTCAGAGTTGGGTAGAGTTCGACGTACTGATGGTCATTGATCTTGAACCAGGCTCCCGGCCGCTGGCTTTCCGGCATGACCAGCGCGTCAGAAAAACCGAGATCGTGCCCATAGAACTGCCGCGCGGCCGTGAGATCGCTGGTCTTCAGCGCAACGTGCGCGACGCCGGTAATGGGCGGGCGTTTGGCGCCGTTCTGCGAAAGGAGCGCTGGCGCCAGGATGGCGAACAGAGTGGCGAGAGAAATGAGGCCGCGTTTGAGCATGCGGATAGTATATGCCCACAGGCTCCAATTTGTTCGATGGTAGAATTTTTGTTCCGGCGGCGAATTTCCGGATGACCCGTAAGCCGTGAGATGGCCCGCCTGAGATAGACTTCTCTCCATGCGAGCGGTAACTCTTGCCTGCTGCCTCGTGTCTCTCTCGCTGCTCTGGGAGGGCCGGGCTGCGCCGGATCTGACAAGCCTGTACGCAGCTCACAACTGGCGGGAACTGCAGGATCGGCTGGGGAACGCCAAGGATGCGGCGCTCTATCGCGGTGCGATCGGTGTCACATTCAATCAGGATCCGCAGCGCTCCGGGCGTTTGCTGCTTCAGGCAATCCGCGCCAACCCTCATTCGGAGGACGCGTATGAGGCATATGAATGGCTCAGTCATCTCTACTTCTATCGCGGCCGGTATCACAGCCTCGTGTCGATCATGGAGAAGCGATGGGCCGCGTTTCCGGAGAAAAAAGAGAACGCGGACGAACGGACCGTCATCGAGGGTTTTCGCGGATTGCCGGATCAGATGCTCAAAAGCTCACGCCCTCCGAAACTCGCGCACGAACCGGGCAGCATCTCCATTCCTCTCTCGGTCAACGGAACTCCGGAGACCTGGTTTTTCGATACCGGGGCGTGGGTTTCTTCGATCAGCGAGTCAGAAGCCAGGCGCCTGGGAATGACGATCAGGAGTACCGCCGGGAAGATGGGGCAATCGGCGAGTGCCCAGGTCGGCTTCCGAACCGCTGTAGCGAAGGATGTCGTGATCGGTAACAGTCGTTTCCGGAATATTTCTTTCGCTGTTTTTCCGGACAGCCAGGAACCATGGTCGAACCTGACGTCCGGCAGGCGGGGCATTATCGGGATCCCGCTACTGGTGGGACTGGGAACGATTCGATGGGAAACGACGGGGGATGTTGAACTGGCCGAGCCGCCGGCGGGTTTCGATATCCGCGCGAGCAATCTGACGTTCGACAACGATCATCTTGTGATTTCCGCTGTTGCAGAGAACCGGAATATTGCCGCGACTGTGGGTACAGGAGCGGTGACGACGGATCTCTACAAGCCCTTTGCGGACATGTTCGAAGAAATCCTGAAAGCGAACCGCCACAAAGATTTCACCGAAGTGCGGGGGGTCGGCCATGCCGAGAGTTTCGATTACGGTTCCCGAACTCAGAATCCACGTCGGCGGGGTGGATGCGGTCCTTTCGACGGCGTACGTGCTGCTGAAATCGATCGGAGCCGCATGCTGCGTCGGAAATTTTGGCGTGGATCTTTTCAAACAGGCGGCTGTGATGAAGATCGATTTCGGCGCGATGACGTTGCGTCTTCTCCCTTCTGCAGCACATTAAAGCTTCGACGGCCGGAACATCTTTTCTTTGGGTGACGACGTGCAGAGCTGCAACGGAAGGAGCATCCCAAATGTCAGCCGAGAACATTCAGTTGATCCGACAGGCGTACCAGTGTTTCGAACGCCGCGATTTCGCGGGCGTCGCTCGCTTGTTCGATCCGGAAATTGCGGTCTACGAATCGGAACTGCTGCCCTGGGGCGGGAAGTATCGAGGGCATGAAGGCGCCCGGCAGTTCTTCACGCGCACGCTCGAAAATCTGGAATGGAATCTTGATACCGAGAGTCTGATCGACGCGGGCGATCATGTGATCCAGACCGGTCACATTCATGGCATGGCCCGGAGAACCGGGCGCAAATTCGATGCGCGCGAGGTTCACGTATGGGCCCTGCGTGACGGACGAATCACAGAGTTCGCGGCGTATCCCGATGTGCCGGCGATGCTGGCCGCAGTGTCAGGGTGACAGGCAATCTGGCGGCCTGTCACCCGCCGTGGTGTGAAGTTCCGCCATGATGCTGCTCCAGCGCTCCGTCTTCCACCATTGCCGCGAAGATTTTGGACGTGCCGTCCATCAGCGCCTGATGAACGCGTGAGTGCTGGGCGGCCATCTTTTCGTCCCAGTAATCGTGCACTCTGTCCCCCGGAAACAGGCCGAGAGTCAGGGACTTCATCAGATTCGCCGTCGCGTAGATCGGATCCGGGATGTGTTTGCCGAAATCGAAAACCTTCGCAGGCCGCGGACCAGCCACGAAATCCATGTCGCAGCGGATCGTCCCGTTTTCGCGCAGTTTGAAGGAGAACGTCTTCACCGCCCATTTGAACTTGCCGGGACCGAATCCCCAGAAATTGGGAATCGCGGCATAATCGATGAACGGATATCCGATCGCCACTTCCAGGACGTAGTTTTTCGATGGCTTCTCGATGACATGCACGAAATCCGGACTTTGCACCACCGTCACTGCCTCCTGCGGAATGAACGGCAGTTTAGAGTCGCCGAGGCGGAAGACGAAATCGTGCAGGATGATCGTGAACAGAGACCACTGGTATTTCGGTCCCATCTCGCGCCAGTCCCGGATCTGCGTTTTGTTGTCGGCGGCGTAGCGTCCATAGTGGCCGTCGGCCGCGCGATAAAGCAACTGCTCGAAGGTATAGCCGCCGGGATCGCCGTCAGCGTAGAGCCAGGCCGCGGTATTCAGAAACTTCCCAAGGACATATTCGGTGAGCCGCTCTTCGGCTTTGCGCCCGGTGATTTTGCCGAACTCGACTTCCTGTCTGGCGCCAAGGGCAGTGAGGGTTTCGCCGTCGATTTCCACGTCGCTGAAATAGCCGTATGGCCGATTCTCGAGGGCGTAGGTCTTTCCGAGGTGAAGCTCGAATTCGTCTGTCTTCCGGTTCGGATCACGCATCCATCGTTCCACCTGCAGGCCCTGGCGAAGAGCCTTTTCGGTGGCGGAGATCAGATATCGTTCATGGTCAGTGAAATCCGGAGGAATGACTGATTCCTCGGCTTTCCCGGTGGCCGCCTTTGTTTTGACATGGTGGCTTGCTTCTTTTAGCGCGGTTGACATCAGTCACCTCCTGCTGCATCGAGGTGCAATCCGCGGGCCCGCTGGTAACTTCTGAGGAGTGTGATGGTTGGTGGCGTGGGTATCGGCTCAGTTGCGCGGCACCGCGCAGGTGGGCTGGTTTTTCACCCAGCGGGGAACGCTGGTGGGCCCTGCAGGACTTGAACCTGCAACCAACGGATTATGAGTCCGCTGCTCTAACCATTGAGCTAAGGGCCCAACTTCCTGATATATAGTAACTTACATGCGCGAGGCGCACAAGATTTTGGCTCGCGACGCGCCATTTTGTAACCATTGTGCATGATTTTGTCACCAGAGCGCGCCATCTAAAATGGCGCTCAAAGACCATCCGAAGGCACATAAGTACGGGAAAACTGGCTGACTATTGATGCAAGCGATTCAACGTGTAGTCGATTGAAACCGTGTCAGATAATCGACGGAGCGATCATTCAGGAGCTTCGCCGCCAGTCGGCCGGTCTTGACATCTAACAAGGGCCCACCGTAGACCATCGGACTGACACTCCGCAATAATATTGTTTATTTTCAAATAGATGGAGCAGATAGCGCGGTGCTTTTCGCGACGGTCTTCCCGGGTGCTATCGTTTCGCACGCGAAACGGCAACCGGACAAACCGGTCGCCGTATTCTGGTTAACGTAACGCCTTGAAGAAACCACGCAGAGACCCGATTCGCGAAGACCGCATCGAGAACGAAGCCATTGTCGATGCCAGTCCTGAAGAACAGGCGATGGGCTGGTATTACTACCTCGAAGGCAAAATCGGTCTTCCGTTCACGGCGGAGTGCACCGTGGCCGACACAATCTCGCCACTCCGGAAAGGAGAACACGTCGAAGTGATTCGCATGGCGCCGGAAGATAAATCCGAGCACGACATGTTGATGCTGATTCGATGGCAGGGCCGGAAGATGGCTGTTCCTCTCGCTCAACTGGCTGCTATAGATCCAGACGAGTCCACATCGGAGGCCATCGGCGACTGGCATTACTGGGTCGCGCGTGGCTACATCCTCTGAACTGATGTCTACAAAGCGTAAGCCGCGATCCCAACCGGCATGGACAGACGTCAAAGCTAAGCTCGCGAGCTTCGATCGGCGCGGATTGGTCGGCCTGATCCAGGATCTCTACGCAGCCAACAAGGA